>NZ_JAILGZ010000076.1 GCF_024696245.1 Treponema sp. | reverse complement strand
CCGGCATTTAAGGATATAGGAATCAAGTTTTTTAATATCCCCTTTAAAATCGCCGGCTGAAAGTCCTGAAATAAAAATAAAAGTAACTGCAAATAAAAATAAATACTTTTTAAAATTACAAGAAAACATTTTTTACTCCTGACGCAACTATATTTATTACAATACAGTATCACGTCACAGAGTAAAAGTAAAATAAATCTTAATTCAAGCTTAAAAATCAGATATCACAGTGACTTTCGCTGCCACTGCCACTTGTCTGATTTTTTGTAAGCATATCCTGCATTGTTCTCCAGCCAAGAACTGCACACTTTACACGGGCCGGCATGGTACGAATATTCTTAAGGGAAGCAGCTTCATCAAGTTCTTCAATCTTTGAATCATCAGTTTCCTTTCCCTGAATCATATCCATAAAAAGCTGGGCCTGTCTTAAAGCTTCTTCTTTAGACTGACCAATTATGTTATCAAGCATCATATCAACACTTGCCTGAGAAATTGCACAGCCTGAACCATTAAAGGAACCGTCAGTTATAATTCCATTTTCATCAATTTTAAGCTGAAGGTAAATATTGTCCCCGCAGCTTGGATTAACTCCCTGAAGTGTAATGGTTGCATTCTCAGTTACACCCTTATGAGTTGGATGCAGATTATGTTCGTTAAGAATTTCCTGATATAAAGACTTTAAATCCATATTTCACCACACTAAAAAAATTACCCCTTTACAAAAGGGCAGAAGATTTTGTTTTACAGCCCCATCCACTTACGAACCTGAGAAAGCTTATCAAGGAAAATCTCAGCTTCTTTCTGTGTATTATAAAAGTAAACGCTGGCACGGGCCGTACTTCCAACACCAAGCTTCTGCATAAGAGGCTGGGCACAATGATGACCGGCACGAATTGCCACATTTTCACTGGAAAGCATGGAAGCAATGTCATGAGGATGTACATCATCAATAGTAAAGGTAACAATACCACAGTGTCGTTCAGGGTCCTTGTTTCCAATTACATGAACATGAGGAATACTTTCCATTCCCTTCATAATAAAAGCTGCAAGGGAATTATCATTCTTTTCTATAAAATCAAAGCCTACATTAGAAAGATAGTCCAGAGCAGCAGCAAGTCCCACAGCTCCACCTGCATTTACAGTACCAGCCTCAAATTTATGAGGAAGTTCAGCATAAGTAGCAGAATCTCTTGTAACGTATTCAATCATTTCTCCGCCCCTTAAAAAAGGAGGCATCTGTTCAAGATATTCGTCTCTCGCATAAAGGGCACCTATTCCCATAGGACCTAAAGCCTTATGCCCGCTGAAGGCAAGAAAATCTGCCCCAATATCCTGGACATCAACCTTCATGTGAGGAACGCTTTGAGCACCGTCAATAATTACAGCAGCTCCCTTTCCACCGTTTCCTGTTTTATGAGCATAAGAAGCAATTTCCTTTACAGGATTAGTAATTCCAAAAACATTACTTACATGAGCAATAGAAACAATCTTTGTTTTAGAAGTAATTTTAGACTGCCATTCAGAAGGAGCAATTACTCCCTGATCATCACATTCAAGCCATACAAGCTTAGCTTTTTTAGCCTTACAAACCATCTGCCATGGAAGAATATTTGAATGATGTTCCATAGCAGAAATTACGATTTCATCCCCTTCTTCTACAGCAGACATACCATAGGTATAAGCAATGAGATTAAGGCTTTCTGTAGCATTTCTTGTAAAAATTATGTGGGAATCTGAAGCAGCATTTAAAAAAGCAGCAGTTTTTGCCCTGGCTGCTTCATAAAGATCTGTAGCCCTGACACTTAAATCATAAAGGCCCCTTAAAGGGTTTGCATTATTATGATTATAAAAATCTTCAACAGCCCTGTTCACGCACTCAGGTCTCTGAGAAGTTGCGGCATTGTCAAAATATACAAGTCCCTTATTAAGGTCACCGCTAAAAAAAGGAAAATCACTCCTTAAATCCATAAAAAACCGTCCTATTCACCAAATTCTTTTTCAAGGAAGGCATCAACTTCTGCATTAACTTCATCATCAGAAATATAACGGCATACAGAATGAATTTTTGCTGATACCATCAGGCGCCTGGCTTCTTCTTCGTCTACACCACGGCTCTGCATGTAAAAAAGTATATCCCTGTCCATTCTGCCAATAGTTGCACCATGACGGCCTTCTACAGCTTCTTCATCACAAAGGATTACAGGAAGGGTTTTATTCACTACATCAGGAGAAAGAAGAAGAACGTCTTCCTGCTCATCACCCTTTGCATCTACACAGCCCTTCTTAAAGTCGATTGTACCGCGCCATGTCTTTTTTACTCCTGCACCGCATACACCGTCCATAGCCATAAAACTTACAGTTTCACGGCCTGAATGACTGGCAATATAGTTAAAGTCAGCTTCTCCCCCGTCTTCTACAACATAAGCTGCATGACCTGTACAGGAAGCCTTATAACCGGCAAGATTCTGATAATTTCCTGAATATATTTTTGAAGCACCAAGTTCAAGTTCTGTTACGTCAACAAGGGCATTATCCTTTACAAGAGAACCGGCACTGATAAAATGCATGGCTTTCTTACCAAGAAGATTAACAGTGGCAAGTTTTACGGAAGAACCTGCTTCTGCAATAAGGCGGACCCTGGCCCCAAGAAGACCTTCATTAAGCTCAGCCCCCTTAAAAGTAAAAAGAACAAGAGCTTCTGCCCCTTCATTTACATGAATTACAAAATCCTTAGCCTTATATTCACCATCATGATGAAGAAGTTCAATCTTTACCTTCTGACAGGAAGCACATCCCTTACATTCAGGTACTTCTATAAGAACAGTCTTTCCCTTTGAAGCAAAAGAATCAAATTCTGCATCAAAAGCCTTTCCCATACCTGTAGTTACATTCTTTATTTCATCAGAAAGACTTTTAAACGGAACTTCAACAAGCTTTATGGCATCATTTGACACAATAGCAGTAAAGCCTGCATCCTTTTCTATAGAAGAATCAATATGAGTTGAATTAATTTTAAGAAAATTCCAGGTAAGACTGGGGAACTGGTTTACATCAAGATCAAGTTTAACACTCATAACAGCCCTCCTTACATTGAACCTTTCATTTCAAGCTGAATAAGGTTATTCATTTCTACAGCATATTCAAGAGGAAGTTCCTTGCTTACAGGATTTGCAAAACCAGAAACTATCATTGCACGGGCATCCTCTTCCGGAATACCACGACTCATAAGGTAGAAGATAGCCTTATTTGAAATGCGGCCGATTTTAGCCTCATGTCCTATATCACAGTCATCAGTACGAATATCCATTGCAGGAACAGTATCACTGCGGCTTTCAGAATCAAGCATAAGGCTTGAACAGTCAACACTGGCTTTTGAATGCCTTGCATTTTCCATTACCTGAATTGAAGAACGATAGGTACAGATACCTCCATCCTTGGAAATGGATTTTGTATTTATAACTGTAGAAGTATTCTTTCCGATATGAACCATCTTTGCACCGGTATCAAGATTCTGCCCCTGACCGGCAAAAGTAATTCCTGTAAATTCACAGGAAGCATTGTCACCCTTAAGAATAGTTGTAGGATAAAGATAGGAAATATGGCTTCCAAAACTTCCGCTGACCCATTCCATGCGGCCGTTTTCTTCTACGATGGCACGCTTGGTATTAAGGTTATACATATTTTTAGACCAGTTTTCGATTGTTGAATATCTTAAACGGGCATTTTTCTTTACGTAAAGTTCAACACAGCCGGCATGAAGATTTGCAACGTTATACTTTGGAGCTGAACATCCTTCAATAAAGTGAAGGTCAGCACCCTCGTCTACAATAATAAGTGTATGTTCAAACTGACCTGCACCGGCTGCATTAAGACGGAAGTAAGACTGAAGTGGAATGTCAACCTTTACACCTTTAGGAACATAAACAAAGCTTCCACCAGACCAGAGGGCACCATGAAGGGCTGCAAATTTATGATCAGAAGGAGGAACAAGATGCATAAAGTATTCCTTTACCATTGGTCCCCATTCTTCACTTTTAAGGGCGCTTTCAAAATCAGTGTAAACAACTCCCTGCTTAAGAACTTCATCCTTTACATTATGATAAACAAGTTCTGAGTCATACTGGGCACCTACACCGGCAAGGCTCAATCTTTCTGCTTCCGGAATACCAAGTTTTTCAAAAGTATTCTTTATGTCTTCCGGTACATCCTGCCATTTGGCAGCCATTTCTGTCTTTGGCTTTACATAAGTTACGATTTTCTGAATATCAAGATCACGAATGTCAGGACCCCAGTCAGGTTCCCTTATTTCGTTATAAAGACGAAGAGACTTAAGACGCCATTCCTTCATCCATTCAGGATCTTCTTTTTCTTCTGAGATTTTCTTTACTATGGATTCATCAAGCCCGGCCCGGATTTTATAAAAATCTTTGTCACTTTCTTCATAGCGGAAGTCATACAAAGACTGATTTATATCTGCAACCTGAGCTTTTGTTTCAGGTGTATCACTCATTTAGTTAGAGCCTCCGTTTATGCTTTTCTTAACTTCATCCATGGACAAGCCTTCAAGTTCACGGGCAGCATTTGCCTTAACGGCATCCATTGCATTCTTTGCAGCAAGGGCAAGTTTTTCCTTACGCTCTGCATCTTTAATTTCCTGAGGAATAAACTGGTCAAAGCCTTCTTCATTAATTTTCTGAACAAGGGAACCGTCACCAGTATGAACAAGATGTCCCTTAACCATAATGTGGGCCTTATCAACGTTAAGACTTTCAAGAATACGGGTTGAATGGGTAATTATAAGAAGGGCTCCACCAGTTGATTTCTGATATTCCTGAATACCTTTGGAAACTGTCCTTACTGCATCAACATCAAGGCCGGAATCTGTTTCATCAAGAATTGCAAGTTTAGGTTTAAGCATAAGAAGCTGAAGAATCTCACTCTTCTTTTTTTCTCCACCGGAAAAACCTACGTTAAGATCACGTTCTGCATAAGAATGATTCATATTAAGAATATCCATGCAGCGCTCAAGTTCTTTCTGAAAGGCAAAAAGTTTAATTTTTGTTCCAGTAACCTGAGTCATGGATGAACGGATAAAGCTTTCAAGGGAAATACCAGGTACTTCAAGTGGTTCCTGGAAGCTTAAAAAGATTCCCTTCTTTGCCCTTTCATCTGCAGAAGATTCTGTAATATCTTCTCCATTAAAGAAAATCTTTCCACCTGATACTGAATATTCAGGACTGCCCATAAGGGTATATCCTAAAGTGGACTTACCGGCACCATTAGGTCCCATAAGTACATGAGTCTGTCCTGGAGCTATATCAAGATTAATTCCATGAAGAATAGATTTTTCGCCAATACTTGTACTTAAATCTTCAATATGTAAAAGAGTATCTGCCATTTTTATTTCCTTTCACTTAAAAACTACTTGAAAAAGCCGCGACATTCAAATTTTTTTTAAGTATTAATGAATATCTGAAGTTTTTATTACAAGAGAATTCTTGTATTCGTCTGATGCAAGTGAAAATATATCTTCATTCAGATCAGGATTTTCCAGCATGGAAACCTGTCCTTCAAATTCAACATTTTCTGCAATGCGGATTCTGGAAGTTGTAATGTCACCCTTTACAGAACTTCCACTGCAAAGTTCAACACTTTCAGAACCTTCTATATTACCTTCTACTGTTCCAGAAACAATTACTGATGCAGCAGAAATTTTATCAACCTTACATACAGCGTTACTGTCAATTTCCAGAGCCCCGGAAGCTTTGATAGAACCTGTAAATTTGCCTGTTATTACAAGATTATCCGTAAATTCAAGTTCGCCTTCAAAATCAGTTTCCTCGCCAAATACGGTTATATTTCCATTTTCCTTTAACATGAGACCATTCTACATATTTATGATGTTTCTTTCAACAATGAAAAAATTTGAAAATACAGCAGAATCTTTTATTTTATGATTCTACGGGATAAGAGCCCAGTTCTTTTTTAAGTTCCTGACCAGGCTTAAAGACAGCAGTATATCTTGGAGCCACCGAAAGGATTTCTCCGGTTTTAGGATTTCTGGCTTTTTCCCTGCCGCTTCTTAACCTTATGTCAAAAGAACCAAATCCCCTGAGTTCTACAGGATTAGCTTCTGCAAGACTTTTTTTTAACTGCTCAAGAAATGACTCTACAACCTGCTGTATAACCTTACGCTCGCAGGCAATATCCTGATATACAGCTTCTACAAGGTCAGCCCTTGTAATTTTCTTTCCAGCCATGAATCAAAATTCTCCCTAAAGAATAAAAAAAAAGAATGCTGTTTTACCAGCATCCTTCTCATTCTTACTCAGCTGCTGCAGCTGAAGCAGCGAATGTAACGTTGTAAAGTCTTGCCATGCGGCTCTTCTTACGTGATACAGCATTACGCTTCATAACACCTTTACGTCCGGCATTATCAAGTTCAGATTCAACAGCCCTCAAATTCTTAAGAGCAAGATCCTGATCTTTTTTCTGAACTGCTTCAAGATATTTTCTTACACTTGTATGCACTTCAGATTTAACTGCCTTGTTGCGAAGGTGACGAACTTCACTTTCAGCATGTTTCTTTTCAGCAGAAGTCTTTTTTGTAGCCAAAGGAATACCCCCATAAAAAACTTTAATGATGATATAATAATGCTTAATTATGGTCAAGGGGCAGTTATTTTACTCCCCCATCCATAAAAAAAAGCCCCTCATTAAATGAAAGGCTTTCTTACAGTTTGCAATCTGTTTTTAAGGCTTAAGAATTATTTGAAATCCTTAGGTCTGCGTTCTGTACGCTTACACTTTGAACATTCAGCAATATTTCTTACCCTGCCGTTGTCACAAATTGTCTTCATTACAATTTCACCACCACAATCAGGGCAGATAAATTTCTGTGTTGTAACAGTCGTACGAGAGTTTTTACTTGCTCCAGCCATGACTATCCTCCAAAATAAAAATATCGATATTGCGTCAGAATATACACGATTAAAAGACTATCGTCAATATCTGACCCCATCAGCCTCCCTATAAAATAAGGAAAACTTAAACCTCACAGGAAGATTCAGGAAGGGAACGCCATTTATCCAGCTGTTCCTGAATTAACAATGGTGCTTCTTCAAGGATTTTCTTTTCATCTTCCTTATTTAAAGGTGCATCATAAACCTTAAGTATCTTTACCCTGTATGCTCCCCTATGGAGATTTTTAAGGATATCCCCCAAACGGGACAGCTTCCATCCTCCATCAAGGGCACAAAGAACAACAGGAAGCCTTACAGTTTCTTCAAGACGACGGAAACCTGCTGAATAAAAGGGACCTAAAGAACCATCCCTGCTTCTGGTTCCCTCTGGAAAAATTACAGGATTCTGTTTTGTTACAAGCATTCTTTTACCAAAATCTTCAATAGAACGCATTGCTATTCCGGCACCACCCTTACGGGGAATCATACAATGTCCCTGGGAACGGAGCATTTTTCCTACCATAGGAACTTTACCCAAAGCATCCTTAGCAACAAAACGAACAAGGCGTTCAGGATAAAAATATTTAAGAAAAACAACTATATCAAGAAGACTCTGATGATTGGCAATTACAACAAACTGCTCAGGAAGATTATCCTTTGGCCCTGCAAGAAAATTAAACTTTCTGTATTTTTTTAAGATGGCAAAAAATATACGGGCTGAACGGTTTGTAATAAAGTTTGACCAGAATAAAGCAGCCTTATGACTAAAAGGATAGCAAAGGCAGAGCATAAGTGACGGAAAGCCAATGGCAGCAAAAGCCAGAAGCAGTGTAAATATTGAAATCATGATTAAAACTTTATCAAAAAAGCAATCTTTAGTATATAGAATGAATATTTACACAAGTCTTCTTTTTATTTTTATTACTCTCCCTGATCAGACTGAAGGAGTTTTGTAATTTCCTGAATAATGTACTCCAGGGGATTATAAAGCCTTCTTGTCTGGGGAACACTTCTGGTAAAAAGCTTGCCGTAACGTTTTTCTACTATTCTTCTGTCAAGAACTACTACAGCTCCCTTATCATCACACCTTCTCATAAGACGGCCGAATCCCTGCCTGAATTTTATTACAGCCTGAGGAACACTTAATTCCATAAAGGACGAACCGCCTTTTTTCTCTACAAGTTCACTCCTTGCAGCAAAAACCGGATCATTTGGTACGGAGAAAGGAAGTTTTACTATAATTACCTGACTCAGACTGTCTCCCGGCACATCAACCCCTTCCCAGAAACTTTCAGTTGCAAAAAGTACGCTTTCCCTTTCATTCTTAAATCTTTCAAGAAGCCTGAATCTGTCATCATCCCCCTGCTTAAGGACCGTAAAGCCTGCTTCCATAAGTTTAAGGCCTGCACTGTTATAGGTATTCCTTAAAGAATCATGGGAAGTAAAAAGTACCAGGGTTCTGCCCTCAGAAGCAAAAATAAGACGGGGTACAGTCATTTCTACATAGTTCTGAAATCCCATATCATCAGGCATTGGAGCATCATTAGGAACTGCAAATATTACATTTGTATTGTAAGGGAAAGGAGAAGGAAACTCCCCTTCCACAACTTTTTCTTTTTCTAAAAAAGCAATTCCCGTACGTCTCTTCCAGTAATCAAAGCTTTCGCCGGTCCTTAAAGTTGCACTGGTACAAATTACGCTGCTCATAGGTTCAAAGACACCGGAATTCATTAAAGGAGCAATATCAAGGGGAGTCTGGGTAAACTGAACAAATTCAAGAACTTCTTCTCCTGCATTACGGGGAGGAACTTTCTTTACCTGCATCCAGAAAACCTGATCATCATGATCTTCCCAGGCAATAAAATTACGACAGAGAGTTACCATATCTTCTATACGCCTTAATACAGTCTTTGTCTCCCAGACAGCAGGAAGTTCCTTTTCTGCATCATCCAGATCTTCCAGAGCTTTCCTTACATTGGCAATAAATATTTCTGCAGCAGAAGAAAGCTTTTCTATCTGCTTAAAAACCGTAGCAAACCTTTCATAATCAGAAGCATTTATCCTGCAGGTGTAATCCCCGTTCATTGAAGACAGGGCACAGGTATCAAGGGCTATAAGGGCTGTGCGTATTTTTTCTATATCTTCCCCCGCCTGAGGAAGAAATTCTTCATCAGGAATAACTGCAGAAGCCTGAACCAGAAATCCCGCTGCATTTCCCCTGAAATTTCTAAAAAGCAGCCCCAGCTGTTTATTAAACTTAAAGCGGTTCACACTTTCACTAAAAAAAGATGTAGCACTGTCTTCTATACCATGTGCTTCATCAAAAACTATACGTTTATACGGAGGAAGAACGGCAGCATCTTCATATCCCACTCCGTTCATCCTGCTTTCTATATCTGCAAAAAGAAGGTGATGATTTACTACTATTAAATTGGAATCTGCAGCTTCTTTTCTTACTTTCATAACAAAGCATTCTTCCCTGTAAGGGCAGCGGCCGCCAAGACAGGCATCACTTTCACTGTTTACCTTTGTCCATACTGAATCTGAAGGCATAAAGCTTAAATCTGATTTACTTCCGGTAGAAGTTGTCTTTGCCCAGTCTGCAATTCTATCAAAAACATCAGTATCTTCACTAAAAAGATCCCTTTCCTTTCCAGCTTCTCCAAGACGCCTCAAGCAGACATAATTCTGCCTTCCCTTTAAAAGAATTGACTTTATATCTGTCCCAAGAATTTTCTGAGCCATGGGAATGTCTTTTTCAAAAAGCTGCTGCTGAAGGTTTATTGTACCTGTAGAAAGAATTACCCTCTCTTTATTCTTTACAGCCCATAAAATTGAAGGAATTAAATAAGCAAAACTCTTACCGACTCCGGTTCCTGCTTCAAAAACACCTGTTTTAGCTCCGTTAAAAGCCCTGGTTATATTCTTTACAAGATCAATCTGACTTGGTCTCTCCTCATAGTGATCTGATAATTCAGAAAGGGGACCTTCACTGGAAAGATACTTAGCCGCATCATCCTCATCTATAAGCTCAAGTTTTTTTGGTTTTACAGGTTCTACAACAACATATACGTCGGAAATATCATTATTTACTATATAAAAGCCCAGGGATGTATCATTTGCATTAAGGGCAATATTCTGATCTGCCTCACTGGGAAAAAGCACACCGCTGGGATGATTGTGCACAAGTACATGACCTTCCCTTGCTGCTGAGTCATTTATTATTACAGAATCAGAATTTCCCCTTGCACCGACTTTAACACCGGTAATAAGACCGTCAGCATTAATTACAGCTGACCAGAAAACTTCATTTCCACCAGCTTCTTCCACATCCCTTTTCATTGCGGTAATAACAGAAGCGGCAAATCTTTTGTGCACATCCATAACGGGCTTGATTATCATCGATTATCAAAGGAATGTCGAGACAAATTAAAGCAAAGTTTCTGTGATATTATTCACAATATCATTTTCTTACTGTGAATTTAATCACATAAAACCTCAATATTTCCTTAAGCGGGATATATAAGTTCTTTTTTTACAACTAAACCCTTAACAATCATTCCTTTTTGATTTACAATAACTGTAAAAATTTGCTTTGCAGATCTTTGATCATAACAAGATTTTAGGAGATATTTATGGCTAACAAAATTACAATTATTGGTGCAGGACAGGTTGGAAGTTCCATTGCCTATGCACTTTCACTTAAAGGAACTGCAACTGAAATCGTTTTAATCGACATCGATACAAAACGTGCCATGGGAGAAGCCATGGATATTCGTCAGGGAACACCTTACATGAATCCTGTAAACATTCACGAAGGAACTTACGAAGATGCCAGAGGTTCAAATATCGTTGTAATTACTTCAGGTGTAGCCCGCAAACCGGGACAGACCCGTCTTGAACTTGCCCAGACTAACGTTGACATCATGAAGAGCATTATTCCTCAGGTTACTAAAGCCTGTCCGGATGCAATTTTCGTAATTGTTGCAAATCCTGTAGACGTACTTACATATCAGTTTGCAAAAACTTCAGGTATTCCTTCAGACCGCATCATCGGTACAGGTACCCTTCTTGATACAGCACGCCTTCGCACACGTCTTGCTGACGACTGTGGTGTTGCACAGCCTAACGTACATGCTTACGTATTCGGTGAACATGGTGATTCTTCATTTGTACCTTGGTCACTTGCAAACATCGCTTCTATTCCTGTAGAAAAATTCCCTGTTCAGGTTAAGAAAGACGACGTAGAAACATACGTACGCAAATCAGGTGGAATCATCATCGAAGCTAAGAGATGCACAAACTATGCAATCGGTGTAACAACTGCTGAACTCTGTGAAATCATCAAGCACAACAGAACCTGCGTTACAAGCGTTTCTTCTGTTCTTAACGGTGAATACGGACTTAAGGACGTTGCCCTCAGCATCCTTACAAAAGTTGGTGGAAACGGTATTCAGGGTCGCCTTGAAGCTCCACTTACAGATACAGAACTTGCATCCCTTACTCACAGTGCAGACTGTCTTAAGGATGTTATTAAACAGCTTACTTTCTAATTTAAGGCAGAGGGTTAGCTGATGTTAAGGTTGTTGAGAATTAAACAGATTGATTTTCACAGCCATGACAATTTATTATAGATATAATACTCAGAGAGGTTGTTCTTTTTAAGGGCAGCCTCTTTAGCGTATACAAATACGATTCAAAAAAACGGAGTAATTTTTATGGAAAACTATCGTATTGAACACGATTCTATGGGAGAAGTAAAAGTTCCTGCAGACAAACTCTGGGGTGCCCAGACTGAACGCAGCCACGAAAACTTCGAAATCGGTGTTGGCATTGAAACCATGCCTCGTGAAATAACAAAGGCTTTTGGTTACCTTAAAAAGGCAGCTGCAATGGCTAATAATGCCCTTAAGCCGGAAAAAATGACTGACGAAAAGCTTAAAGCTATTTCTCAGGCTTGTGATGAAGTTATTTCCGGTTCACTGAACGAAAACTTCCCTCTTGTTGTATGGCAGACAGGTTCTGGTACACAGAGCAACATGAACACAAACGAAGTTATTGCAAACCGTGCAAATCAGATTGCAGGTTCAAAACTCTGTCATCCAAATGACGACATCAACATGAGTCAGTCTTCAAACGATACTTTCCCTACAGCAATGCATATTGCAGCAGTTGTAGAAGTAGAAGACAAGCTCTTCCCTGCCATTGATACTCTCGTTGCTACCTTTAAGCGTCTTGAAAAAGAAAATGAAGGAATCGTAAAATCAGGCCGTACACACCTTCAGGATGCTGTACCTATTCAGTTCAGTCAGGAAATCTCAGGATGGAGAACTTCCCTTGAACGTGATAAGGAAATGATTGCATCAAGCCTTACATACCTTAAGCAGCTCGCCCTTGGTGGTACTGCAGTAGGAACAGGCCTTAACGCACCTGCAGGTTTTGACGTTAAGGTTGCAGAAAAAGTATCTGAACTCACAGGAAAAGACTTTGTTACTGCACCTAATAAATTCCATGCCCTTACTTCTAAAGATGAAATCACATTTACTCATGGTGGTCTTAAAGCCCTTGCTGCTGACCTCATGAAGATTGCAAATGACGTAAGATGGCTTGCATCAGGTCCTAGAGATGGTCTTGGAGAAATCCACATTCCAGAAAATGAACCTGGTTCTTCAATTATGCCTGGAAAAGTTAATCCTACCCAGTGTGAAGCAATGACAATGGTTGCAGTTCAGGTTATGGGTAATGATGCAGCTGTAGGTTTTGCAGCTTCTCAGGGTAACTTTGAACTTAATGTATTCATGCCTGTAATTGCATACAACTTCCTTCAGTCAGTACGTCTTCTTGCAGAAGTAATTTTAAGCTTTAACAAGAACTGTGCTGTAGGAATTACAGCAAATAAGGAAAAGATGCACGATAACCTTTATAATTCACTTATGCTGGTTACTGCCCTTAACCCTTACATTGGTTATGAAAACGCTGCTAAGACTTCCCATCTGGCTTACGAAAAGAATATTTCCCTTAAAGATGCCTGCGTTCAGCTGGGCTTCCTTACACCGGAAAAATTCGATGAAGTATTCCATCCGGAAGAAATGGCTGGTGTAAAAAAATAATAAATCAGAAGGCTCCGGCTTTCTGATAACGACTGCAGTACTTTTCTGTTCCGGCTGACCAGAAAAAAGGCTGCTGTTCATTAAGCCTGATTTGCGTTTATTGAGGAGAAGGACGCTTTTCAGGTTAACCTTAAAAAAATTTGTGGCTGTGTATTATGTCCTTATTTGCATAATGCACAAGTATTATCTATGAGGATGTAAAAGATGGAAAACATCACCTATTCTTACTTCCCTGGATGTACACTTAAGAATAAAGCTCTTGATCTTGATATGTATGCAAGAAAATCTGCTGAAGCCTTAGGTTTTACATTACAGGAAATACCTGACTGGCAGTGCTGTGGAGGAGAATACCCTCTTTCTAAAGATGAAATTGCTACAAAACTTTCATCAGTGAGGGCTCTTGCTGCTTCCCGCGATGCAGGACAGGAACTGGTTACCCTTTGCTCAGCATGCTATAACGTGCTTAAGCAGGTTAACAATGACATGATTACGGATGAAAACGTAATTCTCAAGGTTAATAATTATCTTAAAACTGATGGTATTCAGTACAACGGCGAAACAAAAGTACTTCACTTCCTTGAAATTCTCAGGGATGTTGTTGGCTGGGACAAAGTAAAGGCTGCTGTTAAAAATCCTTTAAAAGGAAAGAAAATCGGCGCTTACTACGGATGTCTTCTCTTAAGGCCAGGCAAAGTACTTCAGCTTGATGACCCTGAAAATCCTCAGCTTCTTGAAGACTTTATCAAGGCAATTGGTGCAACTCCGGTTATTTATGCCCAGCGCAACGAATGCTGTGGTGCATACACCATGTTTGAAGATCCTTCCATTCCGGAAAAACGTGCAGATGCAATTATCACTAACGCAAAAGATCAGGGTGCAGAACTTCTTGTAACCAGCTGCCCTCTCTGCCGCTACAATCTTATTAAGAATTCTAAAGGCGCAGATCTTCCTGTAGTTTATTTTACAGAACTTCTTGCAGAAGCTCTTGGTGTAAAGGAGGCTGCAAATGCTTAAAAGTGAAATTGAACTTGCTAAAAGCCAGATTCTTGAAATCAGCGGTGTCAATCCAAAAAAATGTATGGTATGCGGTAAATGTTCAGGAACATGCCCTAACTATGATGCAATGGAATACCACCCTCATCAGTTTGTACAGATGGTTGAAAACGGAGAAATCGAAAAGCTTCTCCAGTCTAAATCAATCTATGCCTGCATGAGCTGTTTTGCATGTCTTGAGCGCTGCCCTCGTCAGGTAGAACCAGTAAAACTTATTGAAGCCGTAAGACAGTATGTTGAAAGACAGAAGGAAAACCTTCACCTTAAGGCAGAAATGGTTCCCCCTGCACTTGATGACGATATGCCGCAGCAGGCTATTGTAAGTGCATTCAGAAAATACAAGAAGTAAGGAGTGACAGATGGAAAGAATTGGTGTTTTCGTATGTCACTGCGGTACTAACATTGCCGGAACAGTTGACGTAGAAAAAGTGGCTGAAGAACTTGGTAAAGTAGACGGAGTTGTATATTCAACCCACTATACTTACATGTGTTCTTCTGCCGGACAGAAAATGATAGAAGACCGCATCAAGGAAGACAAGCTTACAGGAGTTGTTCTCTGTTCTTGTTCACCTCGTATGCATGAAAAAACATTCCGTGCCTGTGCACAGAGAGCTGGACTCAATCCGTTTAAGGTTGAAGTTGCCAACATCCGTGAACAGTGTTCATGGGTTCTCAAGGATATGGAAAAGGCAACAGAAAAAGCCATTGCTTTAGGTAAGGCTGCAGTTGCTAAGGCTATTCTTGATACACCTCTTACAGAAGGTGAAACACCTATGACAAAACGCGCACTGGTTATCGGTGGCGGTATTGCCGGAATTACAGCTGCACTTGATATTGCAGATGCAGGATTCCCTGTAGACATCGTAGAAAAGAAGACAACAGTCGGTGGAAAAATGGCTATGCTTGACAAGACATTCCCTACCCTTGACTGTGCTTCATGTATCGTAACTCCTAAAATGACAGAAGTAAGTCAGAATCCAAATATCCGTATTCTTTCTTACTCAGAAGTTGTTGGTGTAAGGGGTTACATTGGAAACTTTGAAATTGACATTAAGAGATATCCACGCTATGTAGATGAAGAAAAATGTACAGGTTGTGGTGCTTGTATCGAAAAGTGTCCTAATAAAAAGGTTCCTAACGCATTTAACCTTAACCTTAACAACAGAAAGGCAATTGACATTCCTTTTGCTCAGGCAGTTCCAAAAGTTGCAGCAATCGATGCATCTTACTGTCTCCACATGAAGGGACTTGCTAACGGCAAGGATAATGTCTGTGGTTTCTGTGAAAAAGCCTGCGCTGCCGGTGCCATTAACTTTAATCAGAAAGAAGAAATTCTTACAGAAAAATATGGTGCAATTATCGTAGCTACAGGTTACAACCCTATTGATCTTAAGAAATTTGACGAATACTCATATTCTCAGAGTCCTGACGTTGTTTCTTCACTTGAATTTGAACGCCTCTGCAATGCTTCAGGTCCTACAAACGGTCACCTCCTCCGCCCTTCTGACGGAAAGGAACCAAAGAATATCGTTTTCGTACAGTGTGTTGGTTCACGCTGTTCAGCAGATTCAACAAAGGGACACGAATACTGTTCTAAAATCTGCTGTATGTATACTGCAAAGCATGCAATCCTTACCCGTGACCACTATCCTGATACAAACTGCTATGTATTCTACATTGACGTTCGTACACCAGGTAAAAACTTTGATGAATTCTACCGCCGTGCCGTTGAACAGTATGGCGTACACTACATCAAGGGTCAGGTAGGTAAAGTAACTCCGCTTTCAGACGGAACACTGGATGTACAGGGTTCAGACCTTATTCTTAACCGTCAGGTTCACATTAAGGCTGACATGGTAGTTCTTGCAGCATCAATCGAAGCTGATAAGAGCGCACGTCCACTTGCTACTATGCTTACAACCTCAATGGATAACAACGACTTCTTCCTTGAAGCCCATGCTAAACTCCGTCCTGTTGAATCTCCGACAGCCGGAATCTTCCTTGCAGGATGCTGCCAGGGTCCTAAAGACATTCCTGAAACTGTTGCCCAGTCTTCTGGTGCTGCAGCAAAGGCAATCTGTCTTCTCGTTAAGGACAAGCTTAAGAGTGATCCTTGTACAGCTCATCCTAACGAAAACATGTGTAATGGATGTGGACAGTGTGTAAATGTCTGCCCTTACGGAGCTATTTCTTACGTAGAAAAAGACTTCCGCGGACCAAACCGCACTACTATTACCCGCCGTGTATCTCAGGTAAACAGCGCAATGTGCCATGGTTGTGGTGCTTGTACAGTAGCCTGCCCTTCCGGCGCAATGGATCTCCACGGATTCAGCAACGCACAAATTATGTCGGAGGTTGATGCAGTATTCAACTAATGAAAGCCTTCAGTTTTTATGAGAAATAATTTCATTAAAACTGAACTTTCATAAAGATGAATCTCTGTAAGAAAATTATGGAAAACGAAAACAAAAGCTGGACACCAAAAATTGTTGCATTCTGCTGCAACTGGTGTTCTTACGCAGGTGCAGACCTGGCCGGAAACAACCGTCTTGAATACCCTGCAAACGTTAAGATTATAAGAATTCCATGCTCATGCCGCCTTAACCCAATGTTCATTCTCAGAGCATTTCAGAAAGGTGCTGACGGAGTAATTCTTTGCGGATGCCACCCTGGTGACTGCCATTACTCTACTGGAAATTATTTTGCCCGCCGCAGAATGACACTTTTATTCAGCATGCTTAACTTCCTTGGTGTAGAAAAGGAAAGAACCCGTGTTGAATGGTGTTCTGCAGCAGAAGGTGTCCGCTTTGCCGGACTTATGAATGACTTCGTGTCAAAAATCACCGCCCTTGGTGAAAACAAACGCCTGGAGGATTTAAGATGCAAGAATTAACTTCAACTTTAATCGCCAAGGCTAAAGAACTTCTCTCTTCTGGAAAAGTTCAGAAAGTAATCGGATGGAAAAAGGGTCTCTTTGATGAAGATGTTACACCTGCAACTTTCCGTACTGCAGAAGAACTGGATAAAGATTTTGTATTCAATAAATACTGTACTGCAAACCTTTCAAAGTACCTTGTAAAAATTACAAAGGATATTGAAATTGCAAAATCAACAACACGCATGAACAATACAATGGCTAAACAGCGTGATCCTAATGCAGAAGACAAGCCTATTCCACAGGAAGTAGCTGCTGTATTCCTTAAGCCGGGTGACACATATTCATTTACCCAGCTTCTTAAGGAAAGCCGCATTGCCCGTGACGATGTATACGTTATCGGTATTCCATGCAGCTGTACTCTTGATGAAAACGTAAAGGAAGGCGAAGGCTGTGATCACTGTCACAACAAAAAGCATATTCTTTACGACGAACTCATCGGTGAAGACGGTGTTATTGTAGATGAACACCGCTTTGATGAGGTTGCCCGTGTAGAAGCAATGGATCCAAAAGAACGCTTTGAGTTCTGGAGAAATGAACTTTCCCGCTGTATCCGCTGTAATGCATGCCGCAATATTTGTCCTGCATGTACATGTGAAAAATGTGTATTTGATAACAACGATCTTTATACATCTCAGAAAGTTGCACAGTCTGACTTTGAAGAAAACCTCTTCCATATCATTCGTGCATGGCATGTTGCCGGACGCTGTACAGACTGTGGTGAATGTTCAAGAGTTTGTCCTCAGAATATTCCTCTGTACCTTCTCAACCGCAAATTCATCAAGGATATTAATGAAATCTATGGTGAATACCAGGCAGGCAGCGATCTTGAAACAAAACCGCCTATGCTTACATTCACTACTGGTGATGCAGAACCAAGCATTGTTGCCGATCGCGATCCTATTAAAGGAGGTGAAGAATAATGTTTGCTTTAGCACAAGATAAAATTGATTCACTTTTTGAACTTGCAGCTTCTTCAAAGGCTCTTTATATTCCTGTTGATTCTGAAAAGGGAACTGCAGACTTTAAGAGATGGACTTCTGGAGTTAAACTTTCTTCTGCTCTTAAAACAGTACGTTCAGCAAAAGATTTCTTCTTCCCAAAGGCAGAAAAACTTGTTGAATATAAAAAGAACGGAACAAATTTTGAAGTTATAGATCCAAGAAAAGAAGTAGAAGACTTTGTAGTATTCGGTGTTCGTGCCTGTGATGCAAAAAGCTTCTCTATCATCGATGCAGTTTACCTTAATATGGATCCAGTGGATTCTTATTATAAAAACCGCCGTGAACATGGAACTGTAATTACCCTAGCCTGCAATGAACCTGCTAAAACATGTTTCTGTTCAACATACAAGATTGATGCAGCAAATCCAGCTGGTGACGTAAGTGCATGGCTTGCAGACGGCAAATACTTTTTTAAGGCAAATACTCCTAAGGGAGAAACTTTTATTGAAAGTGTTAAGTCCCTTCTTAAAGAAGAAGATGAAAAACCTGTAGAAGCACTTAAAAAGGATATCACTGCAAAAGTAGAAAAGCTTCCATTTGCCCATCTGGATATGTCTAAATTCCAGGGAAAAGACATGCTTAAAATCTTTAATTCCAAAATCTGGGAAAAAGTTTCAGAAACATGTCTTGGATGCGGAACCTGTACTTATGTATGTCCAACCTGTATGTGTTTCGATGTAAGGGATTTCAAGAACGGTAACGAAGTAAAACAGGTTCGCTGCTGGGATTCATGTATGTATCATGACTTTACACAGATGGCAGCAGCAAACCCACGTCTTACTCAAAAAGAAAGAAGCCGTCAGCGTTTTATGCATAAACTTATGTACTATCCAATGGCACATGAAGATGTATTTGGATGCGTAGGATGCGGTCGTTGTCTTGAAAGCTGTCCTATTAACATGAACATCGTAAAAGTTATTAAAGCTGTACAGGAGGCCGACGATATTTAGTCCCTGACTGAATAAAGGAAATGCTTATGGAAACAAAAGAATCATTTATTCCTTACGTAGGAAAAATTATTGATATCAGACAGGAAACTCCAGACGTAAAGACTTTCAGCGTTGTTGGCCTTGACGGAAAAAAGCTCTTTGAGCATATTCCGGGACAGTGTGCAATGCTTATAGTTCCAGGTGTTGGTGAATCAATGATTTCCATCACATCATCACCTACCCTTACTACTCACATGGAATTTTCAATTAAGAAATGCGGACATGTAACTGAATGGCTTCATAATGCAGAAGTTGGTCAGACAATCTGTCTTCGTGGACCAATTGGAAACGGATTCCCTGTAGATACAAAACTTAAAGGTAAAGATATTCTTGTAATTGCCGGTGGTATTGGTATTGCTCCAGTTCACTCAGTAGTTAATTACATGATGGATCACCGTGCAGATTATGGAAAGATTCAGGTAATCTACGGTTCCCGTTCTATGGCTGATCTTGTTCGTCTTGATGAAATGAAAAATGTCTGGATGAAACAGCCTAACTGCTCTATCGATCTTACTATCGACCGTGCAGAAGAAGGATGGGACGGTCACGTAGGATTTGTACCACCATTCGTTACTGAATGTAATCCTGATCCAGGTATGACTGTAATCATGTGTGGACCTCCAATTCTCATTCACCTTTCCCTTGATGCACTTAAAAAGCTTGGCTTCAAAGACGAGCAGGTATTTACAACAATGGAAATGCGCATGAAGTGTGGTATTGGAAAATGTGGAAGATGTAATATCGGTGACAAGTTTGTCTGCAAAGACGGTCCGGTATTCAGTTTTGACCAGTTGGGTGAACTTCCACCAGAATATTAATCCCACTGCAGGCATTCATAAAAAAATGAAGGATGCCTGCATAATTAACTGTTATGTAAGGAGAATAAAAATGGCTGAACAGGAAATGGCTACAGTTTATTTTTTTGGAAAGAAATACGAAGTACCGGCTGCCCTCACCGTTATGAACGCAATGGAATATGCCGGATACCAGCTTAAAAGAGGTTGTGGATGCCGTAACGGTTTCTGTGGTGCTTGTGCTACAATTTATCGTGTAAAGGGTGACAACCAGCTTAAAACATGTCTTGCATGTTCTCAGAAAGTTATTGATGGAATGTACATTGCTACACTTCCATTCTTCCCTCTTGTAAAACAGGTTTATGACATTAACAAGATTAAGCCTGAACAGCAGCTTATGATGCAGCTTTACCCTGAGATTTACTCTTGTGTTGGTTGTAATGCATGTACACGTGCCTGCCCACAGAGCCTTAATACAATGCAGTACATTGCTTATGCTCAGAGAGGTGATTTTAAGGCTTGTGCAGACCTTTCATTTGACTGTGTAATGTGCGGATGCTGTTCTTCACGCTGTCCTGCAGGAATCAGTCACCCACAGGTTGCTGAACTTGCCCGCCGTATTAACGGTAAATATCTCCAGCCACAGAGCCAGCATCTTCTTGACCGCGTTGCAGAAATTGATGCAGGTGAATGTGAAGAAGCCATCAAGAAGTTTGTTGAAATGTCTACAGGCGACATTGAACAGATCAAGAACCTGTACAACAACCGCGAGATTGAAAAATAATTTTGTCATTCCCGTATGGCAGGTTTAAAACCTATAAAGACATTATACAAGGAGAATAATATATGTACGGAAACGAATTAGACGAAGCAGCTAAAATTGTAGCTGCTAAGCGCGATGAAAACCTTAAATTCGAGCATGCACGTCTTACAGCAGACGAAAAAGATGATCTTCTCAAGAAATTTCACCCGGACCGCATTGCTTCACAGTTCTCTGAACTTAAAATTGGTCCAAATAAAGGACAGAAAGCACCTATAGAACTTACTCAGATGCTTCAGGCTAAACCACGTTTTGAACCTGAACAGATTGACCTTAACCACGTTGATTACGAAACTGATGTTCTCGTAATTGGTGGTGGTGGAGCTGGTACTTCAGCTGCAATCATGGCTTCAGAAGCAGGTGCAAAAGTTCTTCTGGTAACAAAACTTCGTGTAGGTGATGCAAATACAATGATGGCTGAAGGTGGTATTCAGGCTGCAGACAAGCCTAATGATTCACCAGCTCAGCACTATCTTGACGCTTTTGGAGGCGGTCACTTTGATGGAAAACCAGAACTTGTTTATACACTTGTAAACAAAGCTCCTTCTGTAATCAAATGGCTTAACGATCTTGGTGTTGAATTTGACAAGAGCGAAGACGGTACTATGGTTACAACTCATGGTGGTGGAACAAGCCGCAAGCGTATGCATGCCTGCAAAGACTATTCCGGTGCAGAAATCATGCGTACTCTTCGTGATGAAGTACTTAACCGCACTGATTCAGTTACTGTAGTAGATTTTACAGCTGCAATTGAAATCATCAAAAATGATAAGGGAGAAGCATGTGGTGCAGTTCTCCTTAACATTGAAACAGGTGAACTCCGCATTGCAAAGGCAAAGGTTGTAATTATTGCAACTGGTGGTGCCGGACGTATGCACTATCAGGGATTCCCTACTTCAAACCACTATGGTGCAACAGCCGACGGTCTTGTTATGGCTTATCGTGCAGGGGCCAAACTTCTTTACCAGGATTCTTTACAGTATCACCCTACAGGTGCTGCTTACCCAAGCCAGATTCTTGGAAAACTTGTAACAGAAAAAGTACGTTCCCTTGGAGCAAAACTTATCAATAAAGACGGAACAGTTTATATTCACCCTCTTGAAACCCGTGACGTTAATGCTTCTGGTATTATCCGCGAAGTTAAGGAAGGCCGTGGTGTAGACAATCCTGTTCAGCCTGCTGTATGGCTTGATACTCCAATGATCGAAATGATTCACGGAGAAGGAACAATCCTTAAGTCAATTCCTGCTATGTACAACATGTTCATTAAATACGGAATTGATATCAGAAAGGAACCAATTCTTGTTTACCCAACCCTTCACTATCAGAATGGTGGTGTAGAAATCGACAAGACCTGTCATACAAACGTTTCTAACCTTCTTGTTGCAGGTGAAGCATCTGGTGGTGTACATGGTACAAACCGCCTTATGGGAAACAGTCTTCTTGACGTAGTAGTATTTGGTCGTGAAGCAGGTATTGAAGCAGGAAAAATGTTCAAGAACATCAGTCTTGCTGATACTTCAAAAATGAATCTTGATCATGTAAAGGCTTTTGAAAAAGAAAGAGCTGATGCAGGAATCAATGATGATGTAGTTTCACCAAAAATTCTTCCACGCTATACACATGGAAATCCTGAATTTGAAAAGGCTATTCCAGGTGCAAGCAAATAAAAAAGCTGACTGACATAAAGGACTGAAATAGAAGAACCGGTGCTGTCTCCAAAAGTTAAAAAAAAGACGGCACCTGCAGACTCCATGATTATATGTTTTCTGTAAAAAGTTCTGGCTGTTACAGTCCTTTTTGTTTATTTTAAAGCCAGATAACTAAAAATCGTATAATTTTACACTGTTTTCTAAAAAACAGCACTTATTGCATAAATAATTCATTTTAATATAATAAAACTAGAGGTTATATTATGACGGCTTATCTGTTTGAAGTATGTCATGCAGCACTGGGATTTATTTTCATCGTGTTTGCAATCGGCACATTGGGTTACCTTGTAGGCGGAATCAAAATCAAAGGTATCGAACTTGGTACAGCAGGAGTACTCCTTATTGCTCTTCTTTATGGTGTTCTTGTTCACTTCATTCCGGAAATTAACATCGGAAGTTATGTAATTGAAGAAGGTAAAAAGGTTTTCTCTTCCGGAGGAAGCATTACCCTCTGGTCTGACAAAATTAAAGGTAATTTTGGTATTGTATCCAAAATAGGAACAGCACTTTTCGTTACTGCAGTAGGACTTATTGCCGGACCAAAATTTTTCCGTTCTTTTAACAGAAGCACACTTTCTTATATTCTTCTTGGCGTTATTATCATTGCCATCGGTGCTGGAACAGCTGTTGCATTTACTCTTCTGGACAAAGACATGAGTTCTTCTATGGCTGTAGGTCTTCTTACAGGCGGTCTTACTTCTACACCAGGTTTTAGTGCCGGAAAAGAAGTTATTGGTGTAATAGAAGAAGATGTTACTGCTGGTTACGGAATTGCATACCTTTATGGTGTTCTTGGAGTAGTTCTTTTCGTACAGGTTGTTCCAAAGATTCTCAAAGTAAACATGCAGGAAGAAGTTGCTAACTTTCAGGCTGCAAATCAGATTCAGATTCCACAGCCTAAAAAAGCACTTACAGCAATAGATCCTTTTGGTTTCTTTGCATTTTTCCTTGCTGTAGCTTTAGGTTGTCTTATCGGTGCAATTAAGATTCCTGTAATTAACTTCTCCCTTGGTAATTCAGGCGGATGTCTTATCGGTGGTCTTATTGTAGGTCATTTTGCCCGTCTTGGTGGAATTGACTGCCGCATTAAAAAAGAAACCCTTAACTTTATGAGAGAACTTGGTCTTGTACTCTTCCTTATTGGAGCCGGTGTACCAGGTGGTGTAAACTTTATCTCTAAGTTTAAGTGGATTTACTTTGTTTACGGTGCAGTAATGACAACAGTTCCAATGGTTGTTGGTTATATCATTGCCCGCTATGTATTTAAGCTCAGCATTCTTAATAACCTGGGATCAATTACAGGTGGTATGACATCTACACCTGCCCTTGGAACCCTTATTGCAACAGCAGGAACTGATGAAGTATCTTCTGCGTACGCTGCAACTTATCCTTTTGCCCTGGTATCCATTGGAACTGTTGTCATTACTGCACCGTAAACAAAGTAAATCCACTTAAACTTAGAGATAAAGTTTACACCACCTGGTACACCGGCTCCAATA
>NZ_JAILGZ010000064.1 GCF_024696245.1 Treponema sp. | reverse complement strand
TAAAAAGCTTAATGAAAAATTTTTATCGAAGAAAAATATAGAAAAATATTTTATCCCCCCTGAACATGAGAAAACAGGGAATCAATTAAGTTATATAATTGTGAATTCTATCACAGTAAATCCCTCTGAATAGTGGTGGTTAATGTGAAATATATCACAGAAAGTACCGATTTTTACAATTTACCTATACAAACATAAAGTAAAACAGAAAATTATACACTTTTATGTATTTTAAGCTGATGGACTTAAAAAAATCGGCTATGTAAAATGATTCTATATTCAGTAATAATTGCGTGAATAATTTCACACAGGCTGAATATCATAGGGAATTGTGATGAAAACTACTGTTATACCGGGACCTTCAAAAAAAAGACTGGTACTTTTAGGAAGACTTCTATCTACTTATAAAGAAAGAACAATTACTTCCCAGAAGATTCAGGAGCTTACAGGATGGACAGCTGCTGCAATACGCAGGGACATTTCCATGCTGAACCTTCACTGCGGTGCAAGTAACGGATATAAAGTTCAGGAACTTAAAGCCGCCCTTCAGGAACTTGTATGTACCGACAGCAATAAACAGAAGTGCTGCATTATCGGTCTTAACAGAATGGGACAGGTTCTGCTGGATGACAATTCACTCTATGATTCACCATTTAAAATTGTGGCAGGATTTGATTCCAACGTAAACAGAACAGAAGTACTTCAGTCTTCTTTTCCACTTCACCCTACCACACTGCTGGAAAGCATCATCCGCTCAGAAGACATTAAATATGCCATTCTTACAGCAGAAGGTGATGAAGCCCAAAGCCTGGCAAGTCGTCTTGCCCAATGCGGAATCAAGGGAATCGTAAACTACACTTCTTCAGTGCTTACCCTTCCTAAAACAGTTGCTGTAGAAAACGTTTGTCTTCTTACAGCCCTGGAAAACCTGAGTGCAGGAAACAACGGCTGTTTTTAGCCGAAATGATATTTTATTTTTTTCAAAGGAGAAAAATTATGAGCAGAGTCTACAATTTCAGTGCAGGTCCATCTTGCCTGCCAGAAGAAGTATTAAAAGAATGCGCAGCAGAAATGCTTGACTACAATGGAACAGGTCAGTCCGTAATGGAAATGAGCCACCGTTCAAAGGCATATGAACCAATCATTGAAGATGCAGAAGCAATGATCCGCAAACTTATGAAGGTTCCAGAAAACTATAAGATTCTTTTTGTACAGGGTGGAGGTTCTACTCAGTTTGCAATGGTTGCAGAAAACCTTGGTATTCACACAGGAAAAGCTGCTTACATCGAAACTGGTGTATGGGCAAAAAAAGCTGCTCAGGAAGCTGCTAAACTTGGTATTGAAGTAACAACAATTGCTTCTTCAAAAGACAAGAACTATTCATACATCCCTAAAGTAGAAAAAATCGAAGGTGACTACGATTACGCTTACATCTGCTTTAACAACACAATCATGGGAACTCACTACGAATACATTCCGGAAACAGGAAACATTCCTCTCGTAGCTGACATTTCTTCATGTGTTCTTTCTGAAGAACTTGACGTTTCTAAGTTTGGACTTCTCTTTGCAGGTGCACAGAAAAACCTTGCTCCAGCAGGTGTTACACTTGTAATCATCCGCGAAGACCTTATTACAGAAACTCCACGTGCAGGAACACCTACAATGCTTACATACAAAACACATGCAGATAATGGTTCCATGTACAACACACCTCCATGCTACACAATCTACGTTCTGGACAAGGTTCTTCACTGGATCGAAAAGAATGGTGGTGCAGCAGGTATCAACAAGCTTAACGTAGAAAAAGCAAACTACCTTTATGACTTCCTTGATAACTCAGACTTCTATCATGCAACTACAGAAAAGGGAAGCCGCTCACTTATGAACGTTCCATTCCTTACAAAATATTCTGACCACGCAGCTGATGATGAAGCTGCAGCAGCTAAAGAAAAAGAAATCAACGACAAGTTCGTAAAAGAAGCTGCTGCTGCTGGTCTTGTAAACCTTAAGGGTCACCGTCTTGTTGGCGGAATGCGTGCTTCAATTTACAACGCAATGACACTTGATGGTGTTAAAGCCCTTGTTGAATTCATGAAAAAATTTGCAGCAGCAAACTAAGGAGTAAAAGATGTATAAAATTCAGACATTAGACCGTATCAGTGCAATCGGGCTTGATAAATTCTCAAGGGATGATTATGAAATCGCCAGCGAAATCATGAATCCTGATGCAATTCTTGTTCGTTCACACGACATGCTCAGCATGGAACTTAATCCAACTGTAAAAGCTATTGCCCGTGCAGGTGCAGGCGTTAACAATATTCCATTTAAAGACCTGGCACAGAAGGGTGTTGTAGTTTTCAATACACCAGGTGCAAATGCCAACGCTGTAAAAGAACTTGTAATCATGAGTCTTCTTCTTGCAAGCCGTCCTGTAATTGCAGCAAACAACTGGGTTAACACAGAACTTAAAGGCAAGGGTGCAGAAATCGCTTCTCTTGCAGAAAAAGGCAAGAAAAACTTTATCGGACAGGAAGTTAAGGGAAAAACTCTTGGCGTTATCGGTCTTGGTGCAATCGGTGCAATGGTTGCCAACACTGCTATTGAAATGGGAATGAATGTAATCGGTTACGACCCATTCCTTTCTGTAGATGCAGCCTGGTCCCTTAAATCAGAAGTAAAGCATGCAGAAAC
>NZ_JAILGZ010000025.1 GCF_024696245.1 Treponema sp. | reverse complement strand
GGGTAAAATCCCGGGGCAGTCAAATATGTACCAGCCTGTAACAATGATTAACTGGTATGACGCCGTTGTATGGTGCAATGCCTGTTCAGAAAAAGAAGGCCTTATTCCCTGCTATGTTTACGAAGAAGGTGGGGAAGAAATTGTTTTAAGGGATTCAGGAGATACGGCAACTATTGATTTGTGTTCCTGCTGCTGGAAGTCCGGTGGTTACAGGCTTCCTTCCGAAGCTGAATGGGAATATGCTGCCCGCAGAACTAAAGACGGCTTTGCTTCCGGTGCAGATGTAAGCGGTCAGAATGAAGATGCTGTATGGTCTTATCTTAATTCTACAAAGAGCCATATTGTTGGTACCGGGGGAACTCCTTTTAGGGAAGATGCTCCTCCTGCTCCATGCAGCGGTCTTACAAACGAAGCCGGTCTTTATGATATGACAGGCAATATGATTGAATTTTGCTGGGACTGGTTTGCAGATTACCCTGAGGCAAAGGAATATACAGAATACTATGGTCCTGAAATCGGTTCAGGCAGGGTAATGAGGGGTGCCAGCTGGAATGAATATACAATGTTCCTTGGCAGCGGAGACAGGTACGCCTTTGATCCTAATGAAGCTTACGATTATTTTGGTTTAAGACTGGTAAAAAGCAAATAGGGTAAATACTTAAAAAACGTAAAAAAAAAGCGGGAAGGCCTCCGGGGTTTATTTTTTTTTTATGAATAGTCAATTACCCGAAAACCTTCCCTAATAACTGTTGGTTCAAACATTCCAGCAGTAGGAGGAGCTTATATTGCTATAAACTCTTCAATACACAATTAGTTACAGTCCATCGGTCATTATTTTTTTCAACCTCAAGAACTGCATATTTGCCGTCTGTAAGGGCGCCAGGATTTACAATAGTTGTATTTCCTGCCTTGCTTATGCCGGCGCTTTCGTGAATGTGTCCTGTGATTACTGCAAGAGGCTGGTAATCATCAATAAACTGTCTCAGCAAAGGTGAACCTACGTGTACATCTGCTGCGACTTTATCACATTCAGTGTCTTTAGGAGGGTTGTGCATTATGGCAATAAGGTTATTCCATTCTGCTTTACCCTGCTTAGTTATTATATCAAAATCAGAAACAAGTTCTTCATCTGATCTTTCGTTTGGTGTATCACCGGTAAACTTGCTTCCACCACCGCTTCCTGCAAAACACAAACCTTCGTGATTTACAAGAGTTTTTTCTACGCTGATATCAGCTGCTTCTATCTGACTTAAGAAATCAGGTTCGTCGCAGTTCCCAATAACACTATATATAATGTCGTGCTTTTTGCAAAGTTTTTCAAGTGCCGGAGCCCCTGTTTCTGGAAATTTAAATTTAGTAAAATCTCCTGCAAAAAGAACAGCATCTGCTTCCTTGAATTGTACATCCATTTTATCAAGAATTTCAAGGTTTCCGTGAAGATCGCTGATGACTAAAAATTTCATTTACTGTTCCCCGCTTTCTATAAATCTTTCATGGCTTCTTTTAAGGAATCCATCTGTTCTTTTGTTCCGATAGAAATACGTACAAACTCTTCAATCCCTGGGGTAGAAAAGTGTCTTATAAGTATACCTGCTTTTTTTACTGTCTGGTAGACTTTTTCGCCTTCAAGTCCATCTTTTTTTGCAAAGATAAAGTTTGTCTGAGAATCAATTACAAACCAGCCTCTTGCCCTTAAAAATTCTGTCATGGACTGACGTTCTTCTTTTACCCTGCAGGCATTTTCTGCATAGTAAGACCAGTTTTTGCAGGAAGCAATACCTGCTGTCTGGGTAAGAAAGTCTACAGGAAAATGATTGAATGAATTTTTAACGGTAAATACTGACTGTATAAGTTCAGGATTAGCAATTATATATCCAAGTCTCTGGCCTGCAAAACTTAAGGATTTTGAAAAAGTCCTTACAATAACCAGATTCTTAAATTCAGCAAGAAGAGGAATACAGCTTTCTTCTCCAAAGTCACAGTATGCTTCATCAACAATAAAGGCCTTGTCTTTTGGACAGCGTCTTATCATTGCAGCAACTTCATCCCGGCTAAGGGCTATTCCTGTTGGTGCATTAGGATTGGCAAATATTGTAGCACTGTCACTGGTATTGGCGTCAGCAATCATTTTTTCTGTATCAAGGGACCAGTTACTTTTTAAGGGTACCCTGTCCATTGGAATTCCATAGTAACCGCAGTAAACAGGATAAAAACTGTATGTATGTTCTGGAAGAACTATAGGTCTGTCAGAATCAAAGAAGGTATAAAATACAAAACTTAAAACTTCATCACTTCCGTTTCCGCAGAAAATCATGTCAGGTGTTACTGTAAAAGGAATCCTGGCATTTTTATTTGAAAGAACACCGCCTGACTGATTTATCATATCAGCAATTGCTGCCCTTAATTCATTTGCATCCGGGTCAGGGTAAAGTCCCATTTTTTCTGGCTGAGACTTAACTGCGGCTGCAACAGCTTCTCCTACTTCTTTTGCAGGAGGATAAGGATTTTCATTTGCATTAAGTTTAATGTAAACCCTGTCTTTTGGCTGTTCACCTGGAACATAAGGATGTAAATTGTCTAGTCTTTTTGCCAGCATCTTTTTCTCCGATTGCCCCTATTTTATTGACTTCTTTGATTTGTGTAAATGTATTGTTTCTACAATTGTAAAGAAAAGCGCATTTCATTAAAATGTACGGCATGAAAACTTCACAGATTCCATTTAGAACTCTGCGGGAAGCACCTGCAGAAGCTATTATTTCAAGCCATCAGCTTATGATGAGAGCTGATTTGATTCGTAAACTTGGTAACGGACTTTATACTTACATGCCTCTTGGTCTTAAGGCTTACCGTAAAGTAGAAAACATTATAAAAGAAGAACTTAATAAAAGTGGTGCCCTTGAATTTAAACCTACAGTAGTAGTTCCTGGAGAAATCTGGAAGGAAAGCGGCCGCTGGGAAACAATGGGTCCTCAGATGCTTAAGGCAAAGAACCGTGGTGACCAGGATATGGTTGTTTCTCCTACAGCAGAAGAAGCTTACACTGCAATCTGTCGTGCAGGCCTTACATCTTACAAGCAGCTGCCTATTAACATGTATCAGATAAATACAAAATACCGTGACGAAATCCGTCCCCGCTATGGTGTTATGAGAGGCCGTGAATTTAACATGATGGACGGCTATACCCTTAATGCAAATGATGAATCCCTGGACGAAAGCTATCAGGCTTATGCTAAGGCATATCACAGAATCTTTAAGCGTCTTGGCCTTAAGGTAATTCCTGTTAAGGCAGACACAGGTGCTATGGGTGGCAGCGGTTCAGAAGAATTCATGGTAGAAAGCTCAATTGGTGATGATACCCTTATTCTCTGTCCTAAGTGCGGTTATGCAGCTAACGTAGAAAAGGCTTCATGTAAAGCTGATCCTGCTCTTGATGACAATGGCAAGCCACAGGTAAAAACAGATCTTCCTTTTGAAGAAGTTGCTACTCCTGGAGTTTTCAGTATTGAAGATATGGAAAAATTCTTTTCTACAACTTCAAAACGTTTTGTAAAGGCTCTTATTTACCGCGTAATTAATTCTTCCCTTGACCTTACAGGAACTGCCGGAGCAGATAAGCTTAAGAAGGTAAAGGAAGGTGATTTTGAATTCTATCCTGTAAGTTATGTTTGCGTTCTTATTCGTGGTGATCTTGATGTAAACGAAGCAAAGCTTGCCGGACTTCTTAAAGCCAGTGAAGTTTGTCTTGCAGAAGATGAAGAAGTTCTTGCCATGAGCGGTGCTCCTCACGGATTTGTTGGTCCTGTTAAGCTTAACTGTCCTATTGTTCAGGATCTCAGCGTAAACGACATGCATGATGCCTTTGCCGGTGCCGGAAAAGAAGGTTTCCATATTAAGCATGTTGAACCGGGCCGTGATTTTGCTTTCTGGAAGAATGCTGATGTTCGTACAGTAAAGGCCGGAGATAAGTGCTGCTGTGACGGATGTGACGGAGAATACTACACAACAAAGGGTAACGAGCTTGGACATATCTTTAAGCTTGGAAAAAAATATACTCAGAGCATGGGTGTTACTTACCTTGATGAAAACGGAAAGGCAGCTGTTCCTACAATGGGCTGCTATGGTATTGGTGTAGATCGTGTTCTTGCTTCCATTATTGAATGTTTCCATGATGACAGGGGAATTATGTGGCCGATGAGTGTTGCTCCATTCCAGGTTGCTATTGTTCCTATTAAATACAAGGACGGAATGAAAGAAGCTGCAGACCGTCTTTACAAGGAACTTTCTGATGCAGGAATTGAAGTTCTTCTTGATGACCGTGATGAACGTCCTGGCGTTAAGTTTAACGATATGGACCTTATGGGATATCCTGTACGTATCACTGTTGGAGACAAGAATCTTCCTAATGTAGAAGTAAAAGTTCGTAACCAGGAAGAAGCCAGTCTTGTTCCATTAGAAGAAGCAGCTTCAAAAGTTGCAGAAATGGTTCGTTCGGCTTTTGCTGAACTTAACGCATAAATCTTTTATAAAGAGTGGTGTCCTATATGAAGTTTAAAAAAGTTTTAATGACAGCCCTTGTGTTTTTTGCAGGCCTGTCAGCTTTTTCTTTACCTGGTCTTGTATCTCCTCTTGCGGATACAAGCGGTGAATATATTTACTACGAAGATAAGACATTTAACCGTCAGAGCATCATCGGGTTTTTATATTACAGTGAATCTTCCTATGCAATCAGGTATTATTCCGCTGCAACAGATAAGGAAGCAGAAAAAGACATCACTCTTTATATAGGTGTAAATGCAGAAAATCCTGTACTTGAACTTACAGGAGAAACTTTTACAGGTGCAGGTCCTGATGATGCAGATCTTGTTAATTACCTTAGGGACCTTTTTTATGATTTTACTGCCCAGCGTAAAAGGGTAATACTTGAAGGTTACGAGCCTGTAAAAAATAATGCAGAAGCTGCCCAGTTTGGTGGCAATGTAGTTTTTACTTTTAACGCTTATGTGCCATTGTTTAATATAGAGGCTGTTAATTCAGCTGATGGAAGCTATGTTTTTAAGCTGCAGACAGTTGGTCTTTTAACTTCTTCTACAGATCAGAGTTTTTCTTCTTATAAGGGAATTTCCGGGCTGCCAGATGATTCAGAAAGGGACAGCACAATAGAGAAGGGTAAAAAGAGTGTTATTGAATTTGACGGCCATGAGCTTACCATAGACGACTGCTGGGTTAAATCAATGGAAAACCTCTGGACCCTTAAAGAATCCAGTCTTCTTATTGTTTCTAAGGGAGAAGTTCCTGAAGGAGTAAAGGCAGAAGACTACATGCATTTTTTAAGACGCCGCCTTCTTGAAGGTACATCCATGAGTTATTCCCTCTGGCAGCATAAAAAAGTAGAAGAGAAAGGTAACAGTCTTTATATCACCTGTGTTTATTACCAGCCTCTGGTAGAAAACCGCCTTCGTACCCTGGAAATAGTAACCTTAAACAAGGACAATACAATTCACTTTGTAAATCTTACAGTTTATGATTATGTTTACCAGCTGAATAAAAAGTATTTTGATAAAATCATAAAGTCTTATAAATAGGATTGAAGGCAGTCAGAATTAAAGGCTGCCAGACAGGTAAAAGTTCCGGCTTACTTTTTTGACTTAATTGCATAAAAAGTTGGGCCGGATTTTTTATTTTAAATTATCAGATATCTTTTAGAAAGAATTGCGGCTTAATGGAGAACCAATATAGCATGAGCTTTCACTGTTAACAAACTGTCTCTTTTCTCCTTCTATAAGGAATTGAACGCTGTTAACGGTGGAGAAGGCTGTTGCAGTATAAACTATCTGCTGAAGCTGACATCTTATTCCTTCAATACCATACTGGTTAAACTCAAACTCTTCACTAAAGTTAAGGACTGCTACACCGTTAGAAATGCTTAAGCCCAGAAGTCTTGTTCCATTAGAAATAAAGGACTGGCACTGGCTGTTTTCTTCTGCTGCTGTAGGGCCGGCAAGAAGGGCATTGATTGCATCTTTAAGGGGGCTGTCCTTGCTTACTTTTCTTGTTACCTGCTTGCGGAGTATTGTTCCGTTGCTGGAAACTGTCATAAAGCAAAGCTGGGTGTTAATTGTTGAAGTCTTTTTTTCTGCAGTAGAAGTCTGCTTTTTGCTGTCATTTTTAGCAGGACTATTCTTCTCTGAAGATTTGTTTTCTGCATTATCAGCAGAGCTTTCTTTATTCTGACTCTGGTCTTTTTTTGTCTGATCCTGAGTCTTTTCTTCCTGGGCTTTATTTTCTTTTTCATCGGAAGCTTCTTTTGTTTCTGCAGCACTTTCTTCTTTTTCTGATGAAGTATTTTTGTTTTCTGCTGCATTGTCGTGAAGGTCTATATGCACTGTCTCTGCTTCTGCCACCTGATTATCTGTTTCCAGACTTTCTGGAGGAAGAACTTCCGGTTCCTGCAGGGCAATGCTTTCTTTTGCTTCGCTGATATTCTTTTTGATTTTAGGACTATAAACAATAAAAACTATTAAAAGGAAAAGAGAAATTACAATCCAGACTGCGAGTGAGGCACCTGTATTCTTTTTTTTTCGTTTGTCATCATTTTTCATGGCAGGTTCCGTTTAAAAATACAGTATCTTCTTCCGTCAGGATTCGAACCCGAACTAAAAGCACCAAAAGCTCGTGTGCTACCATTACACTACGGAAGAATGCAAGAACTAATATATAAGAAAAGAGAAATTTCTTCAATATTTCTTTTATTTTAGTTGCACCATGGCAAGTTAATTGGGTATTTTTTAAAGTAACTATGTTTAAAGGGGTATCATCTGTCTGCAGCTCTGTTATCCCTGTATCTTTATGTTAAGGGGATTTACATGACGGATTACGAAATGTATTTGAGGAATCTAAGCAGGCGTTTTCAGCAGAAAATAAAAACACCTAAGTTTATATTTATTCTTGCTGCAATAATTTTTGTCCTGGTAACAGTTTTTTCTACAATCTTTGTTGTAGACGAAACGGAGCAGGCTGTAATTACAAGACTTGGAAGTTACAAAACTACTTTAGGTCCGGGGCTTCATTATAAGCTTCCTTTTGGTCTGGAAAAAAAATATATAGTTCCAGGGGCAAAGGTTGTACAGACAGAGCAGTTTGGTTTTAAAACAACAAAAAGTGGTGTGGTAAATACCTATCAGAATAATATCAGCTCTGAATCAACCATGCTTACCGGAGACCTTAACATTGTAGACGTTGAATGGATTATCCAGTACAGAATCGTTGACCCGGTAGCCTGGCTTTTTACTGTAGAAGAAAAGGAGCAGACAATCCGTGATATAAGCCGCAGCGTTATTAATACTCTTGTAGGCGACAGGGCAATCCTTAACATTATGGGTAGTGAACGTTCCAATATAGAAAGTCTTGCCATGACTATGATGAATGAACAGTTTAAGCAGCTGGGAATGGGAATTAATATAATTGCAGTAAAGCTTCAGAATATTGTTCCGCCGGCAGGTGTTCAGTCAGCCTTTGAAGATGTAAATAAAGCAATTCAGGATATGAATCGTTTTATCAATGAAGGTAAGGAAAAGTACAATGCAGAAATTCCAAAGGCAAAGGGTGAAGCAGAAAGACAGATTCAGGTTGCCGACGGTTATGCTGCAGAAAGGGTAAACCGTGCTAAAGGTGATGTGGCCCGCTTTAATTCAGTTTATGACGAATACGTAAAGGCTCCTTCCGTTACAAGGGAACGTCTTTACCTTGAAGCTATGGAAGAAATTTTCAATGCAGGCAAGGATCCTGTTCTTGTTGATAAGAATCTTGAAAACGTAATTCCTTTTAAGAATCTGGGGGAGTAAGTTATGAAGGCAGAAAATAAAAAATATGTAGTTCTTACCTGTATTGCACTTGCAGCACTTTTTCTTGCAGCAGCAGGTCCTTTTTATGTTGTAGAAGAAGGTTCCCAGGCAGTTATTACCCGCTTTGGAGAAGTCGTTGGTTCCCGCACAAAGGCAGGTCTTTATTTAAAGGCTCCTTTTATTGATTCAGTAACTGTATATCCAAGAAGAATACTTTCTCTTGATGGAGACAATTCCCGTATTCCTACAAAAGAAAATCAGTTTATAGTTGTTGATACAACAAGCCGCTGGAGAATTCAGGACCCTGAACTTTTTTATGCAGCATTTAAAACCCTGGATGCAGCTTACACAAAACTCAGTGACATAATTGATTCTTCTACAAGAACAATTATTACCCGTAACCGTTTAAGCGAAATCGTACGTTCCAGTAACATAATCAATGACTCAAGTGATCAGCAGACAGAAATTGCTCTGGTAGATGGAGAAGATTCAGCAGAAATTGAATCCCTTATCAGTGCTGATTATGAAAACGAAAGTGTTACTAAGGGAAGAAAAGCCCTTTGTGAAGAAATGGCAGAAGAAGCCCGCAAGATGGTTGGTGAATACGGTATTGAACTTATTGATATTGTTCCCCGTCAGATAAAATACTCTGATGAACTTACAGCAAGTGTTTACAACAGAATGATTAAGGAACGTAATCAGTTTGCCCAGGCCTACCGCTCTATTGGTGAATCCCGTAAGACCCGTCTTTTAGGCAAGCTTGAAAACGAAAAGCGCACTATAGAATCAGAAGCATACCGCATTAGTGAAGAGACTAAGGGTAAGGCTGATGCAGAGGCTGCTGCAATTTACAACAAGGCTTATTCAAAGGATACCCGCTTTTACGAATTCTGGAAGAGTCTTGAGTCTTACAAAAAGACTATGGGAAAATTTGATTCTACTTATTCAACTGACATGGATTACTTTAAGTATCTTTATAATTCAGAAGGCAGGTAATAAATGAACACACTCCTTTTTTTTAGAAATGGAAAATTATTTTTTAATACAAGTTTATCTTCAGCAGCTTTTGCCCGTGCCAGGTTTGCAGAACATCTGGATGAAAAAGGTTTTCTTTCTTCTGAAGAAAATGGGGTGTGGAAATTTACTCCCTTTACTTTTACAGAAACGGAAGAAGAAAATGATTTGATTTATCTTACGGCCCCTGGCTTTGATGGACAGACTCTTGCTTCTTTTGTAGATGGAGAAGATAAAAATAAAGCTGTCTATGCCATGGCTTTAACTGTAAAAATTCTGGAACAGGCTTTAATTCAGAATGTAAAACTGGATGCAGTTGGTGCCGGAGGAATATTCTTTAGCTCTGATTTTAAGAAAGTTCTTTTTATACCAAAACTCTTTTTTAAAACCTCCCTTAATGTTCTGGGCAGCAGGGAATATACTTTAAATCAGGGCCTTTACGTTAATCCTGGCCTTAAGGGAGAGAATGCCATCCGCTACATGCAGTCTGCTTTAAGTTACAGGCTTCTTGCAGGCAGGTTTCCTTATGAAGCAGACAGTTACGAAATGCAGGAAGAAGATTTTAGGGACAGGAATTTTATTCCCCTTAAGAATCTGGTTTACGGATTAAAGAAAACCCTTGCTGATTTTGTAGACGGAGGACTTTTACAGAATCCTCTTGCTAAGGAAGAATTAAAATCCTTTGCAGCAAAACAATTCCCTCTGGAAACTTTGTATCTTGAATGTGGTCTTGAACAGGATGGCTCCATTCCTTCCGAAGGAAAACTTAAAGATGTAAAAAGACATTCATCTGTTTCTGAAGAAGAATTCAACAGACAGAGGGAAAAGGTAATAGAAAAAAAGCAAAGCATGGTAGATAAACGCCGCTGGTTAAGAAGACATCGTACTATATTAAAAATAGCAGCCGCTGCAGTATTAATTCTTGGCGTGCTTTCCTTTACATATTATTCAAGCTGGACAAAAAAGCCTTCTACAAAAGGTTTGACTTCCCTTGAGGTTGTAAGGGCTTATTACACCGGGGTAAATAACCTTGATTCTGATGTGACAAAATACACTTCTGATGGTGATTCCATGAGGGAGAGGGATAAGGTTATCAGCAACATCTATGCATCCGTAAAGCAGCTGGTAGGTATGGATATTAACCGGGAAGCTCAGACTCCTGCAAAGTGGCTTAACTATAATCAGCTGTCCTTTAGGATTTTTGGGCTTACTAATTTTACAGTTGATGGTAAGGCAGAAGAACTTTATTACTATGCTCCTGCAAGAAAGGACAAAAAAGCTGCCCTTCTGGAAGAAAATGGAAAGAGACTTTCTGATTCAGATAAGGCTTCATATAGGGTTTCTTATTATCTTGTAAACAATGCCCTTTCTCCTGAACTTTGTATAGAAAAGTATCTGGATACTGTAAGCCTTGAATATAAGAAAGACCGCTGGCTTGTAACAAAAATTGAAAGTGTAAGGGAAGAAAGTTCTCTTGCTACAGAAGATTTTGTCAGGGATTATCAGGCTGCCCTTAAAGATAATGAGGATGATTTAAGTAAGGCTGCAGAAGCTTTAAGGCAGAAGTATGACTTTATTCCTACAGAAGCGGAACTTGCTCAGGCGGCCATTCTTATTGCAGGCTCTCATCTGAAATAAAGGGTTTGGTAACTTCATAAAAGAGAGGGGCTTTTGCACTTATATGCCAGCCCCCGTTATAAAAGCCGTTTTTGTTTGCAGTGGGACTTACAAAAATTACTTTAAGGGGATTATCCGTATCGTAGATAAATTCATTTGAAGTCCATTCATTTTTGTTTGAAGTCTTAAAGAAGGTATGCTGGTCTTTTGGAGTTGATACTGTAATTTTGTATTTTCCTTTTTGAAGGTGCAGGTGGGCGGCCATTCCTCCGCTAAGGTAGTAGCTTTTCTGATATTCATAAAGGACAGATATTCTTCCAGGAACAAAGAGGCTTTCAAAGTCAGTGCGGCGGCTTTTTCCTTTATTAACCATAGTCATGGAAACCCATTCATATTTAGCAGATATTTTTGTATGGCTTACATCTTCTGAACTTTCTGCATCTTCTATTTTTATAAAACAGCGTACATCATTTAATCCTTCTGAATTGTCGGGCCTGTATATTATAAGTTCCCAGGGATTATGCTGAACCTTTCTGTCTTCTTCAAAGGGCTTTGGTATTTTTTGTCCCCATGAGAATGAAGTAAAAACTAAAAAAGCTGCTGTCAGTATAAGTTTTTTCATCGTTCTAATTATAAACCCAATTAAAAATTTATGATATTATCCTTCCCATGACTGAAGAAGAAAAAATAATAAAAAAACGCATTAAGGAACAGAAGGTAGTTCACCTTATGATTAAGCTTTACTGTCATAAAAAACACGGAAGCTTAAAGAATGAGCTTTGTCCTGAATGCAGGACCCTGGATGAATATGCAGCCCAGAGAAGTCAGCATTGTCCCTTTATGAAGACAAAGACCTTCTGTTCAAACTGCAAGGTCCACTGTTATAAGCCGGAGATGAGGGAGAAAATCCGCCTTGTTATGAGGTTTTCCGGACCAAGGATGATTTACTGCCATCCTCTCCTTGCTGTATGGCACTTAATTACCAGTGGTTTACCGAAAAATACAGGACGAAAATAAAAAAAACCTTGAAATATCCTTGAATTACCTATAAAATAAAGTTTATTAGGAGTTAAAAAAGTGGCTTGTTTTACAGTTCCCCTGGCAGAGGGATTAATAATTTCTGCGGTCAGACATTTCTACCTTAAGAAGTCTGCTGCCTCTGATAAAGAGACGGTTCCGGACTCAAGGATTACTTTTGTAAGGGATAGAATTCCAGTTTTACAGAAAATGCTTTTTGGGGGAAGTTTTCTTCTTGCAATAGAGCATGTATATCACGGTGAAGTTGTTTTTTATCCTCCTTTTTTGACAGCTATGAAAACCTTTTCAGAGACAAAAGAGATGCTTTTTGAAATGGCAACAGCTGGTACGGCCATGGCTTTACTTACAACTGCTGTATGGGCAGCAGGAACAGCTATTCAGGCTCTTCTTAAAAAGACACATTTTACAAAAATAAATTCCATTGAGATTCCGGAGGCAGGAGTATGACATTTATTATTACAGTTTCAATAGCAGTAATCTTTTCAATTCTTTATCTTACAATTGGAAGGAAGGGCCGTTTTGCCATTACTTTTTCTACATGCAGCCTTATGTTCTGGTCAGCAGCAATTATGTGGTCAGTTGACGGCCTTAATTCTGTAATTAACGGTGGTTCCTTCCTTGATCTTTCTCAGGAAGACCTTTATCTGGGTATAATTATTGCAGTAGCAGGGGTTTTACTCTTTCTTATTTCCATGTTGATTGAAGTATGTCGTTCAAATCGCTATAATGCCATCTATGAGTGAAAATAATCTTTGTCCATGTGGTTCCGGTAAAACCTATGCTGAATGCTGTGAACCAATTATTAAAGGAACCGTAAAGGCTCCAACAGCTGAAGCTTTGATGCGTGCCCGCTACACATCTTATGTTGTTCATGAAATTGACTTTATCATCAACACTTGTGAAACTGGTGATAAAATTGCAGAAATAGACCGTAAGGCAACTGAAGACTGGAGCAATAAGAGTACATGGCACGGCCTTAAGATTCTTAGTACACAGAAAGGTCTTGAAGGTGATGATGAAGGTATCGTTGAGTTTGAGGCAACTTATACTCAGAAGGGTATCCGTGATGTACATCATGAAATTGCCGGTTTTAAGAAAGTAAACGGTGAATGGCTTTACAGCGAAGGTATGCTTCGTCCTACAACTGTTGTTCGTGAAGGAAGAAAAGTTGGTAGAAACGAACCATGTCCTTGTGGAAGCGGAAAAAAATACAAGAACTGCTGCGGTAAAAATCAGTAATTAAAGGTTTTAGCAGACAGTTAAAAATAACTGCCGTATTTTATTAATAGAGGACGGCAGCTTTTTAAGGATACGGTCATTCTATATGACCGTATTTTTTTGCAATTATTGTTTTTAAGGAAGAGATATATGGCTAAAAATATTTATACTGGCTTTCATGCTGTAGAAGAAAGGGTAAGGCGTTTTGCTTCAGAAAAGAATCCTCTTTCTACACTTAAGATTTACTGCTCTAAACCTGGCCCAAGGGTAAAAAAGATTATAGCCCTTGCAAAGGAAGCTGGTATAGAAGTAATTGATTCTGATGGAAAAACTCTTGATGAGCTTACAGCATCTCTTCCGGAAAGAGAAAAGGACCACAGGGGAATTGTTCTTATTGCTGATGGAGAAAAAGAAAAATCCAGCAATTCAGTTAACCTGGATCAGTGGATAACTTCCTGTCCGGAAAAGGCCACTGTTATTATTCTGGACAGCGTTACAGATCCTCATAATATAGGTGCTATTCTCCGTTCCTGTGATCAGTTTGGCGCAGATCTTCTTGTAACAGGAGAACGTAACAGTACTTCCAATATTCTTGAAAATGATATTATTGCCAGGTCCAGTGCCGGTGCTTCTGCCTGGGTTCCTCTTGCTGTAGAAACAAACCTTAACCGTGCAGTAGAAATCCTTAAAAAGAATGGTTTCTGGGTTTACGGGGCTGATGCCGGAGGAAAATCCCTTAAGGAAATTGAATTTGCTCCAAAGACCTGTATTGTAATGGGCAGTGAGGGCAGCGGAATATCCAGACTTCTTGAAGAAAACTGTGATTCTGTGGTGTCTATTCCTACATGCGGAAAAATAGACAGTCTTAATGTTTCTGTTGCAGCAGGTGTTCTCCTTTACGAACGTCACCGCCAGCAGCTTTAATCTGTCTTTTTGGTTAAATAATTATTAAAATTTTTTTAGATAAATTTTATAAGGGGTGTTATAATTTTTCCGTAAAAAAAACTCTGTTTTACAGGATTTAATTATGAAACTTTCTTTGAAAAATCTTTCTCTCCGTAAGCGTTTTGTTGGTGTTTTTGCAGGGCTTATCATTCTTATAACAACTATGCTTACCTTTATTGCTGTTCGTATTATTAAGCTTACAGTTCAGGCACAGGCTGCTTCTTCCTGTGAATCTATAGTCAAAAAGGCTATTACAAAGTTTGACGGGGACGGCTTTGAGCGTTTTGTCAGTCATATTGATACCACAGATCCTTTCTTTGAAACTACCCGCCTGGCTTTGCTTGAAATTAAGGAAGCTTCCGGATGTGATTATCTTTACACTATGGCAAGAAGGGGTTCTTCTTACTTTTATGTAATTGACGGAAGCTGTGACCCTTCTGATACAGATAACTATTCTGACCCTGGTTCTTCAGAAGACATAAGCAGCTGGGGTGCTGCTCCTGTGGATGCTTATGACAAGGGCGGCCTCTTTACTTCTGATATAGAAAATCAGGACGGCTGGGGCTGGACAATAAGTTCCTATTATCCAATCAGGAATTCAATGGGAAGCGTTGTAGGTATTCTTGGATGTGATTTTGGTGTAAGTAACCTGGTAAATGACATGAATACTCATATCAGGCAGCTTGTTCTTGTAGATATTGTTATTGTTATAATCGGCGGTCTTCTTATATGGCTCTTCTCCAGGGCTATGTTTATGCCTATGAAGGATATTTCCCTCTCCATGGAAAATATTGCTTCCGGTAAGGCTGATCTTACAGAAAGGATTCCTGAAAAGGGTGGAAAGGAACTTGTTGAACTTGCAGGTAACTGTAACAGCGTAATTTCCAGTCTGGGCCAGCTTATTTCAAAGCTTCAGGAGCATAGTTCCGTTCTTTCCCTTACTGGTAATGAGATGTTTGACCGCATGAACCTTAACATAGAAAGCATAAAGTCTTCTTCTGACAGTGTTGGTAATATTGACCAGAAGATTAAGTCTCAGTCTGATAAAGTTCAGGTGATTGCAGAAAGTATTACTTCCGTAGAAAAAGAAATAGACGGCTTAAAGGAAAAACTCAATCATCAGGCATCTGCTATTTCTCAGTCTGCAGAGGCAGCTGATGAGATTTCTAAAAACATTAAGTCTGTTAACGGTGTAGTAGATCAGATTACTTCGGATTATGAACGTCTTGAAGGAGAAGCAGAAGACGGAAAGAAAAATCAGCATACTGTTACGGAGCATGTTGCCCAGATTTCCCAGCAGTCAAAGAACCTTAATGAAGCCAACGCTGCTATTGCCCGTATTGCCAGTCAGACAAACCTTCTTGCCATGAATGCAGCCATAGAAGCCGCTCATGCAGGAGAAGCAGGTAAGGGCTTTGGTGTAGTTGCTGACGAAATCCGTTCCCTTGCAGAGACTTCTTCAAAGCAGTCAAAGCAGATAAAAACCCTTCTTGATGGTGTTACTGAATCAATAAATCAGATAGTTGCTTCTTCTGATATTTCTGCTGTTTCTTTTGAAAATGTAACTAATCGTATTGCCCAGATGTCAGGCCTTATGAAGCAGGTTCAGTCTGCTATGTCTCAGGAAAATGATTCTGTGCAGAATATTCTTTCTACGGCAGACACCCTTAACAGTACAACTGCTTCAATTACAAAGGCTTCTTCCCAGATGCAGGCAGAAAGCGACAGGCTCTTTAACGAAATTGAAGAACTTAAGAGAATTGCAGAACAGACTCATGCTGAATCTGCTGTAGTTTCAGAAAATATGAATGAAATGATGACTACTGCGGAATCTGCAGCTGAGTCTGCTCAGAAAAACCAGCAGGCTACTGGAGCTGTAATAGATATGATTACAGGCTTTAAGGTTTGATTTTAGAAATGCTTTTTTAATCCCAGGCTTGCGGCACTGCACTGAATCTGGGTAAATCCGTTCTGCTGAATTTTCCATCCAAGAAAGAGTTCTATGCCGTCAGCCAGCATTATTCCTGCCTCAAGATTGGATTCTATGATTGAGTCAGAATCGTATTTTGAATTTTTGTCTTCATCAGAAGTAAAATCACTGGCATAAATCCTGTATTCCAGAAGAACTTTTCTGGCTATGAATGATTTAAGGATAAAACCAAATCCCACACCGTCATCTTTAATGTCCCCATATAAATGACTCCACTGAATGAAGAAACTTGCACTGAGGGGATTTGTCTGAAAGAGATAGTATTGTGCTCCCAGATTAAAATATCCGTAAAAGAAGTCTTCATCTGTTTTTTTGAACACCTGATTATCAAAAACTGGACCAAAGAAATGCCATACAGTTCCTTCTAGTCTGGTACAGTTACCGATTGTTTTTGTGTGAGGGTAATAAAATGCAGCTGTTTCGATTGTGTAGCGCCAGGCTTTTCCGTCAGCTTCATTTTTATCAGATGCATATCTTAAGTAATTATCTCCGTCAGCAAAAGGATAGGCATCGTAATAAACAGTGAGATTCTGAAGGAAGAGAAGTTCAAAAATCAGGCTGAAAAGGTCAGATTGAAGGGATTTAGCTTCATCATATTCTGAAGAATAAGACATTTTGTTAAGGCAGGCAGAATTCTGCTGAGAGAAAACTGCCTGCGGAAAATTTATATCCTGTGAATTATTTTTTGTATTTGAAAAACAAAGTGCCGGAGCAACAAGTGTGATTAAAAAAACAAAAAATTTTTTCATATTACAGGGATTCTCCTTCGTCTATTCCCATGCGGATGTTAAGGCACTGAACTGCAGCGCCTGATGCTCCTTTACCAAGATTATCAAACCTTGAAGTAAGCATGATGCGGTCGTCATTGCCGTAAACAAAGATTTCCATGTTGTTTGTTCCTGCAAGGGTATTAGCCGGAATGAACTGTTCTGTAAGAGTGCCTTCTCCCATAAAGCCTGCAACTTTTACAAAGCGGCTGCCTGCATAATGCTCAGACATCATTTCCCATACATCATGGGCGCTTACTTTTTTACCAAGGAGGCGGGCATGCAGACCTACGGTTACAGTCATTCCCTGAAAGTAGTCACATACGTATGGATTAAAAACAGGTTCAAAGTCCAGTCCTGTGATTTTTTTCATTTCAGGAAGGTGTTTGTGAGCCTGAGTAAGGGCATATAAACGTGGTGAATCAAGTTCAGGGTTGCGGTCTTCTGCTTCATAAAGGGCAATGGCTTTTTTACCTGCACCTGAGTAGCCTGATACGGCATGAATTACTACAGGGTAATCTTTAGGAAGAATGCCTGACTTTACAAGAGGATATCCCAGTGAAATAAAGCCGCTGGCATAGCATCCAGGAACTGCGATTCTGTTTGAAGTCTGAATCTTTTCCCTAAAGGATTTATCCAGTTCCGGAAAACCGTAAGCCCAGTCAGGATTAGTTCTGTGGGCAGTAGAAGCATCTATGATTACTGTTTTTGGATTTGTACAAAGCTGTGCACTTTCTATTGCTGCAGCGTCCGGCAGACAAAGGAAGGTGTAGTCTGATGCATTAATCATCTTTGCTTTTTCTACAGGGTCCTTGCGTTTTTCTTCATCAATCTGAAGGATTTCAAGGTCAGATCTTTTTGCAAAACGTTCAAAAATCTTAAGACCTGTAGTTCCTTCTTTTCCGTCAATAAAAACCTTTACAGCCATTTTTATTCCTCAACAAATTTTGTCATTTCTTTGTTGCCTTTGAATTCACCCTTGATAACTTTATCTGTGTGGCTTACGTATCCGATTTCATAAGCTTTCATGTCAGGGATGCCTTTCTTTGAATATTTCTTTGCATTTGTATTGAATGCCTTAAGGATTTTTTCTGCATCTTTTTTGCTTACTGCAAGAACAAAACCAATACCCATGTTGAATGTAGAGAATACATTCTTTGCATCAGCTCCTCTCTTAATAAGTTCGTCAAATATTGCAGGAACTTCCCAGCTGTTTTTTCTGATTACAGAGCAAAGCTGCTTTTTGCCTTCAGGTGCTTTCTGGTACATACGTGGTACGTTTTCGTAGAATCCGCCGCCAGTTACGTGAACCATTCCGTGTACTGAACCAGGGAATTTCTTAAGGATTTCCATAACAGGTTTTACGTAGATGCGGGTTGGTGTAAGGAGGGCGTCTCCAATGCGGGTCTTTTTTCCGTTAAGGGTAATTTCTTCTTCAAAGTTCTTTACCAGTTTGCGGATAAGGGAATAACCGTTTGAGTGAGGTCCTGTAGAAGAAAGTCCGATAAGAACATCTCCTTCCTTTATTTTTTTACCGTCAATAATGTCAGACTTGTCAGCAACTCCAACTCCAAAACCTGCAAGGTCATATTTTCCTTCATCATAGAAGTCAGGCATTTCTGCAGTTTCTCCACCAAGGAGGGCACAACCGGCATCAAGACATCCGTCTGTAACACCCTTTACAAGTTCACCTGCGATTTTTGAATCAAGTTTTCCGCATGCAATGTAATCAAGGAAAAAACTTGTTTTTACGCCTGAGCAGAGAATATCGTTTACGCTCATAGCAACACAATCAATACCTACTGTGTCATATTTCTTAAGTTTGAATGCAATATCAAGTTTGGTTCCAACACCATCAGTACCACTTACCATTACAGGGTTTTTCATTCCCTTTGGAACTGCAAACATTCCGTTAAAAGCACCCAGGTCTGTAAGCTGTCCTGGTATACGGGCACGTTCTGCCTGCTTGCGATACTTGTCTACTGCTTTGTAGCCTTCATTAACATCAACACCTGCTTTTTTGTAGTCGATTGTCTGAGCCATAATTGTTCCTCTCAAATATTTGGATTAATGAATTATAGTAGGATTAAGTAAAGTCGGCAATCGGTCTGTGTTGTCTGACTAAAGAAGATTTTTGAGGCGCTTAAGTACCGGCTGTGAATAATATTTGACAATCATAAATTTCTTGTTTAGGATTTTTTTAAGGGAAGATTTATGGTTAAAAAATGTTTGTTACTGTTGCCTGTATTTCTGATATTTGTTTCATGTGATGATTTTAAATCTGGAGTTTATTTTCATGACTATGAAGAATTCGAATATAATAAAAATGCATGGGTTGAGCCAGCTTCCAGTATGATTGAGTATAATTTTTCGTCAGGTAACGTGGGAGTATTTCAGGGGTTTAAAACAATACGGAGTGGAATAGTTTCTGAATTTACACTTCCGGATGAACTGGAGGAAGAGTATTCGAAAGAAGATTTTCTGGATTTTTGTAGTTATGGAAATATTGTTTTTTATTCTGTAACTGATTTGTACAGCTATATAGAAAATCGGTATGAATATATCAAAGAATACTGTGACAGTGATGCGCGTTATGATATATATGTTGAATATGGTACTGTACGCGGAATAAAATATATAAAGGAATTTACTATAGAATATGAAATAAAAGAAAATTTAATGGTAGACGGAACTTATGGTGTAGAAGTGGTTTCTTATTCGGAATCAGAGTAATCCTGAAGATTCATTCCGTTGTGTTTTTGTTTGCGGGCTGATATAATTTTTTTTATGTTTGAATCAGAAGAATTCCTGACCCGGCAGTTGATTACTTATATCGGAAACAAAAGGTCGCTGCTGACTTTTATTGATTCAGGAATTCAGATTGTCCGGAAGGAACTTGGTAAAGACAAGCTTTCTGTTCTGGATATGTTTTCCGGAAGTGGTATCGTTTCTCGTTATTTAAAAAAATATGCATCAGTTCAGTATGCTAATGATCTGGAAAATTATGCAGCATCTATCAGCCGCTGTTATCTTTCTAATGCAGCTGATGTGGACATGGAGTTGCTGAAAAAACTTCATTCAGATTTAATTGCTTCCTGTCATAGAAAAATAAAGAACTTCCTTTCTGAAGATGAAAATTCCTTTGTAAAAATTCCTGGCTTTATAAGTGAATATTATGCTCCCAAAAATATAGAAGATATTCGTCAGGGAGAGAGATGTTTTTATACTCCCTACAATGCCTGCTATCTTGATGTAATGCGTCAGCTTATAGAAAAAAAAGTTCCCCCTGAACTTAGGGATTATTTTATAGCCCCTCTTCTTTCGGAAGCTTCCATTCATGCAAATACAGGGGGAGTCTTTAAAGGCTTTTATAAAAATTCAGCAACAGGTATTGGAAAATTTGGTGGAACCAAGGCAGATGCTCTGTCCCGTATTAAAGGTAAGATAGAACTGCCTTTTCCTGTATTCAGTTCATTTAAAAGCAAGGTAAAGGTAATGCAGAGTGATGCCAACCTTGCCGCAGAAAATATCAGTCAGACTCTGGACCTTGTTTATATTGATCCTCCTTACAATCAGCATCCTTATGGTTCTAATTATTTTATGCTCAATCTTCTTGCTGATTATAAAAAGCCTGATGAAGAAATGATGAGCCGGGTTTCTGGAATTCCTAAAGACTGGAACCGTTCAGCCTATAATAAAAAAATGAAGGCCAGTGATACTTTTTTTGATCTGGTAAGTAAAGTTAAGGCAAAGTATCTTCTTGTATCCTTTAATAATGAAGGATTTATTTCTGAAGAAGAAATGCTGGAACTTCTTGGTAAGGTTGGAAAGGTTACTGTTCTTGAAGAAAAATATAATGCCTTCAGGGCTTCCCGTAATCTTAGAAAGCGGGCTGTCCATACAAAAGAATATCTGTATGTTGTAAAAAAATATTAAGGAGATGCATTATGAATAATGAAAGATTAAAATTTTTGCCTGTGTCTCCGGAAGATCTTGCAGAGCGTGGAATAAGTGAACCTGATTTTGTTTTTGTAAGTGGTGATGCTTATGTAGATCATGCAAGTTTTGCTGCTGCAATTTTAGGAAGGCTGCTTGAAGCTCACGGATATACTGTTGCTATACTTGCCCAGCCTGACTGGCATACGACTGATGACTTTAAGAAATTCGGCAGGCCTAAGCTGGGCTTTTTAGTTAGTGCCGGAGCCATGGATTCTATGGTCAGCAATTATACTGCAAATAATAAACCCCGTTCAGAAGATGATTATGCCCATGGTGGAGAAAAGGGTCACCGTCCTGACCACGCCCTTCTTGTTTACGTGCAGAAAATCAGGGAAAGCTTTAAGGGCGTTAATGTTGTTATTGGGGGAATCGAAGCCAGCCTTAGAAGAACATCCCACTATGATTACTGGTCCAATACTGTAAAAAAATCAGTGCTGCTGGATTCCAAGGCAGACCTTCTTATTTACGGAATGGGTGAACATGCCATACTGGAGATAGCTGCTCAGTTAAAGGCGGGCAAAACTGCCAGGGAAATCCGGGATGTCCGTGGAACCTGCTGGTATACCGGTAAAGAAAGTGACCTTCCTGAAAAAGATTTTATTATGCTTCCTTCTTATGAAGAGGTAAGTAAAAATACTCCTGAGTGTAAGGAGAACTTTGCACGCAGCTATCTTGTTCAGGAAGAAAATACTGATGCCATTAACGGAAAGGCTCTTATAGAAAAGGCCGATTCAAGATTTGTAGTACAGAATCCTGCATCCCTTCCTTTGACTCAGGAAGAAATGGATTCCCTTTACAAACTTCCATTTATGAGAAAATGGCATCCTGATTATGACGGACCTGCTGCTAACGGTAAGTCCGGTGTTCCTGCCTTAAGTGAAGTCAAATTCAGTCTTACCAGCTGCAGGGGCTGCTATGGTGCCTGTTCCTTTTGTGCCATTACTTTTCATCAGGGCCGCCGCATTCAGTCCAGAAGCCACGAAAGCCTCATAGAAGAAGCTAAGCTTATGACAGAAGATGCAGACTTTAAGGGCTACATACATGACGTTGGAGGTCCTACTGCAAACTTTAGAAAAGATGCCTGTAAGTTTCAAAAGGAAAGGGGAGCCTGCCAGAATAAAGACTGTCTTGGAGTAAATCCCTGTAAGAATGTAGAAGTAAGTCACAAGGATTATGTTGATTTACTGCAAAAGCTCAGGGCTCTTCCTAAAGTAAAGAAGGTATTCATCAGGTCAGGCATCAGGTTTGATTATCTTATGATGGATAAAGACAGGACTTTCTTTTATGAACTTTGCAAGCATCATATTTCCGGTCAGCTTAAGGTTGCTCCGGAACATGTAAGTGATTCTGTCCTTAAACTTATGAGAAAGAGTACTCATAAAGTATATGAAGAATTTTCTGCAGAGTATGCAAGAATAAATAAGGAACTGGGACTTAAACAGTATCTTGTTCCATATTATATTGCGGGGCATCCGGGAGCAGGCTTAAAGGAAGCTCTTGAAACAGCCCTTTATCTTAAAAAGACAGGCTTTGTTCCGGATCAGGTTCAGGATTTTTATCCTACACCAGGAAGTCTTGCAACCTGTATGTATTATACAGGTTTTAATCCCCACGAAAAAAAGGCAGACGGGCATCTTGCAGAAGTTTATGTTGCCAGGGGAGGAAGGGAGCGTCGTTTGCAAAGGGCCCTCCTTCAGTTTAACCGCAGGGAAAACAAGCCTCTGGTTATAGAAGCTTTAAAATCCATAGGAAGAATGGATGCCCTTAAGATTCTTTATTAAGTAGAAGGAAAGTAAATTTTGTGAGATAATAAAACTCACGATTATAAAAACAGGGAGGCATTTATGGCTGATATTTCAAGAAGAATTACAAGAAAGTCTCTGAAGGCAAAGAAAAAGGCTGCCATCCAGACAATAAAAAAACAGGCTAAGGAAAAGATTCAGGAAGTAAAACTTCAGTACGCACAGAATCCTGAACGCAGCAGGCTTAAGGAAGAAGAAGCTGCAGCTAAAAAAGAACTTCGTGCCCAGAAGATGAATGCACAGCTTTCTTACAATGAACATAAATCACGTACCTACAGTCTTGGTGAAGAAATCTTTAGTTCCATTACTCATGGTATTGGAGCAGGTTTAAGTGCCGCTGCAATTGTTTTGCTTGCTATTAAGGCATATTTTTATCAGCCGGAAGGAATTCCTGCTTCTACCTTTATGGCAAGTGTAGTAATTTTTGGTGCATCCCTTTTTATCATGTACCTTATGTCTACTTTGTATCATGCTTTAAGACCGGTAATTGCAAAGAAAGTTTTTTCTATCTTTAATCATGATGCAATTTATATTCTTATAGCCGGAACCTATACTCCTTTTATTTTTGCCCTTTTCCCTCTTAAGGCTGCATTTTCTCTTGCAGGTCTTGTATGGGCTGTCTGCGGAATCCTTATAGTTCTTTATTCTGTATTTGGTTCAAGATTAAGGGCCTTTTCTGTATTTACCTACATTGTTTTTGGCTGGCTGATTTTAAGCGTATTCGTTTATGCACCACACTCCCTTAATGATCTTAGTAAGTATCTTCTTCTTGCCGGCGGTCTTTCTTACAGTGTATGCGGAATCTGTTACATCTTCAGAAGAAGAAAATGGAGCTTAAGCTTCTTCCATCTTTTTGCTTTGTTTGGAAGTATCCTCCATTTCTTTAGCGTATACTTTATGTTCGGCTGATAAAGGTAAATTAATATAATGCAGCGGCTGTGCTGATATGGCGGCTGCATTTTTTTTAGCATTTCAAATATTTAATTACATAACTTGATAAGGAAATAAAAATGGAAAAATCAGATTTGCTTAAACTTCAGAATGGCAGTGATATTCGTGGAGTTGCCCTTGAGGGTGTAGAAGGAGAAAAAGTAAATATTACTCCTCAGGCCTGTCGTAAAATTGGTGCAGCCTTTGCCCTCTGGCTGTCTAAAAAAACAGGTAAGGCCTGTGATCAGTTAAAGATAGGAATTGGAAGGGATTCAAGATTATCCGGACCTGACCTGGAAGAAGCAATTGCTCAGGGACTTTTGTCTCTTGGAGTAAAGGTTGTATCCTGTTCCATGGCAACTACTCCTGCAATGTTTATGAGCATTGTATTTGAAGAAACAAAGTTTGACGGTTCTGTAATGATTACTGCCAGCCATCTTCCCTTTAACAGAAATGGAGTTAAGTTTTTTGATGCTGACGGCGGACTTGAACATGAAGACATTACTGCAATTCTTGAAACTGCAGCTTCTGTTGATGATAAAAAGGCAGAAGGCTTTGCTTTGTCAGACTGCAGTAAATTTAATCTTATAGAACTTTATGCAGCTCATTTAAGAAAGGCAATCTGTAAGGGACTGTCTGCTAAAGAAGAAGATAAGCCTCTTGCAGGACTTAAGATTGTTGTTGATGCAGGAAACGGTGCCGGTGGATTCTTTGCAGAAAAGATTCTTTCTCCTTTAGGCGCCTCTACAGAAGGAAGCCAGTTCTTAAATCCAGACGGAAGCTTTCCTAACCATATTCCAAATCCTGAAAACAAGGCAGCAATGGAATCAATTCAGCAGGCAACTGTAAAGTCCGGTGCTGATCTTGGCCTTATTTTTGATACTGATGTTGACCGCATGAGTGCTGTTTTAAGTGACGGCAGTGAAGTTAACCGTGATGCAATTATTGCCCTTGTAGCAGCCATTCTTGCTCCAGAATATCCTGGCAGCACTATTATTACTGACAGTGTTACTTCTGACAGGCTTACATACTTCCTAGAAGAAGTTCTTGGTCTTAAACATCTCTGCTATATGAGGGGTTATAAGAATGTAATCAATAAGCAGAAGGAACTTAACGCTAAAGGTCAGGTTTGTCCTCTTGCAATGGAAACTTCTGGTCATGGTGCCCTTCTTGAAAACTACTTCCTTGATGACGGAGCCTATCTTGCAGTTAAAATGGTAGTAGCCCTGGCTAAGGCAAAGAAAAGCGGTGCTTCTTTAGGCAGTCTTATAGAAAAACTTCCACCTCTTGTAGAAGAAGGTGAGTACCGCTTTAAGATTAAGGCAGAAGATTTTAAGAGCTACGGAAAAAGTGTACTTGAAGAATTTAAAAAGCGTGCACTTGCAAAGGATTATAATGTTCCTGAAAACTTTGAAGGGGTAAGACTTTTGTTTAAGGGTGAAGATGTAAAGGGATGGATTCTTTTACGCCTGAGTCTCCATGATCCTGTTATGCCTATGAATATTGAAGGCTCAAGAAAGGGTGATCTTGCAAAACTTATAAAAATTGCAGGACAGCTTCTTGAAGGTTTTGATCAGCTGGATACTTCTGTTTTATAAAGTGATTTTTTAAAATAAAAGAGCCTGCCGGATTTTTGTTTAACAAGCAGAAATCCGGCAGGCAATTTTTTTGGTCAATTATATGTGCAGTGTTTTATTATGCATAAATTGGGCGTACTTTAATAACATCCGGGATAGAAGTAAGTGCATTGATTGCATCATCATCAACCTTTCCGTCTGTATCGATAAGGGCGTAAGCGATATCGTTGCGGTTCTGGTCAATCATTCCTGCAATGTTGTATTTTGCGTTACCAAGTACAGAAGTAAACTGAGCAATCATGTTAGGAACGTTTTTGTGTGCGATACAAAGGCGTGTTCCACCAGCAGGGATTTCTGAATCCATCTTGCATTTTGGATAGTTAACGCTGTTTTTGATTGCGCCTGTTTCAAGGAAGTCACGGAGTTCTTTTACAGCCATAACAGCACAGTTGTCTTCTGCTTCTGGAGTAGATGCTCCAAGGTGAGGCATACAGATAACCTTGTCGTTGTTAAGAAGTTCTTCTGCTGCAAAGTCTGTTACCATGCATGCAACTTTTCCTGTCTTAAGGGCTGCAAGAAGGTCTTCGTTGTTTACGAGACCACCGCGGGCAATGTTAATGATGCGTACACCGTCTTTCATGTTCTTGATTGTAGAAGCATTGATAAGACCTTTTGTATCAGGTGTTTCAGGAACGTGTACTGTAAGGTAGTCAGCTTTTGCAAAAAGTGTATCCAGTGTTTCTGCATGCTTTACTTCTGATTTAAGGGACCAGGCTGCATCTACAGAAAGGAATGGGTCGTAACCGATTACATTCATTCCCATTTCAATAGCAGTGTTGGCAACCATTGCACCGATTGCACCAAGACCGATAACGCCA
>NZ_JAILGZ010000024.1 GCF_024696245.1 Treponema sp. | reverse complement strand
CACTTCAGGTCCTGTCCTATGGATAAGATGGATGAATTTATTCAGGACGCCCTGGACCTTATTGAATTTGCAAAGGGTTCTCCTGATACAAAATGGGGAAAAATAAGAAGTCAGCTGGGACATGAAAAACCTTTTAATATTGAATACCTGGGAATCGGAAACGAAGAAGTAGGAGAAGACTTTCCTCCAAGATTCAGGCTTATTCAAAAAGCTGTAAAGGAAAAATATCCTGAAATTAAAATAATTGGTTCAAGCGGACCTTTTGCCAGCGGAAGTGAATATGACCTGGGCTGGACAAAAGCCAGTGAATACAAGGCAGAACTTGTAGACGAACACTACTACATGGCCCCGGAATGGTTTATAGAAAACAGCCGCCGTTACATGAACCATAAGTCATCTTTGCCACAAGTCTTTCTTGGTGAATATGCCAGCTGGGGAAACACCTGGAAAAATGCCCTTTACGAAGCAGCCTTTATGACATACCTGGAAAAATCTCCCGGAGTAAGACTTGCCTGCTATGCTCCACTTTTCTGTCATACAGACTATGTAAACTGGAAGCCTGACCTTATCTGGTTTAATTCCACTGACTCCCTTACATCAGCCAACTATGAAATACAAAAACTTTTTATGCATACAAGGGGTCAGAATCTCGTAGAGACAGAATTCTCTGACCAGGGAAAAACCCTGCTTATGGATAAAAATCCTGATTCAATTCCGGGAAGAATATTCCTTTCATTTAATACAGCATCCGTTCTCTATTCTGATATTATATTCCAGGAACTGGACCAGGATGGCAGTGTAAAAAAGACAAGGCACTTTAAGGACGCCTGCCTTTCTGCAAAGAACCGCCGGGTAAACCTTACAAAAACAAAGGCTAAAAACTGGAGGCTTACCCTTAAGGCAAAAGAACTTTCCTGCAAACAGGGGTTCAGGATTTACTTTGGTGAAGAAAAAAACAAGCGCTATCTCTGGGAAGTAGGAGGCTGGCAGAATCAGGATTCGGCAATATGCGAAGAGATTAATTCAAAAAGTTCCTGTCTTGACCAGCACAGAATGATTGTTCAGCGTAATGCCTGCTATGAACTTACCCTGGAATGCAGGGGAAGAAAAATAAAGGCTTATATTGACGGAGCCCTCTTTCACGATACTGAATCAAAAGTATTTGCCCCGGAACTTCTTTACCAGAGCATGACAGAAGACCAGGACAATTACTATCTTAAGGTTGTAAATGTTCTTGAAAAGGAAGAAGACTTTAACTTTGATTTTTCTTCACTTTTATGTAAGGCAGCAGAGGCTCAGGTAATAATGTACTCAGGATTTCCTCTTGATGCAGAAAATACTTTTGAGCACCCTTATGACTTTAAGGCAAAAAAAAGCACCGTAAGCATTAAAGACAAAAGCTTTAAGTTTACGATGCCTCCTTTAAGTGCAGCCGCCTTCATAATAAAGAAGGAGCTGTAAAATCAGCAGGAACTAGAACTCAGGAAAAACATCCTTCATGCCGTAAAGTTTTCCTGCATCAAGTTTTCCTGCATCAAGGAACTTTTTGAGGTTTTCAAGGGCATGAACTGCACCGCTGGCAAATCCCTGGCGGCTTCTTGCTGTATGGGTAAGTTCAATTGTGTCTGCAGGAGAATCAAAATAAACAGTGTGGGTTCCAGGAACAGAACCGCATCTTGTAGAAGATACATGAAGCTGGTTTGCCTGTGGCTTTGAATGGAAGGCATCTGTTACGATTTCGTTTTTCTTTGTAAATCCTGCAAGAACATGCTTGGCAACATCAAGGGCTGTTCCGCTTGGAGAGTCAGCCTTCTGGTTGTGATGCATTTCCCATACTGCAGCATCATATTCATCAAAAGCATTAATGAGTTTTGAAGCTTCTTCTACTATTTTATAGAAAAGATTTACACCAATAGAAAAGTTTGCACTTGTCATAATTGTTCCCCCGCATTCAGCAGCAAGGGCAGCAACTTCTTCATGTTTGTCATTCCAGCCTGTAGTTCCTACAACAAGAGGAAGCTTAAGGGGAAGAAGGGCCTTTATGTTTCCCATAACGGCAGAAGGATGGGTAAACTCAATAATACCTTCTGCACCGCTTTCCTTAACGGCCTTTGCTACAGCTTCATAATCTCCGGCAGCAGCCTTTACCTTTGCATCAGGAGCAACAACATCTATTGTAGTAACAACTTCATTACCAAAAGAAAGGGCTGTTGATTCAAGCATGTGACCCATTTTTCCGTATCCTACAAGTGCAATCTTCATATATACCTCTCAAAAAAAAACTGCTGCCCCCTGAAGTTCAATTCAAAAAGCAACAGCTAGAATATATATTATTTTTTCTATTCTTGGAATACTAAGGGAAACCTCAAAAACTATTCCTTTATGGAAATAAGTTCCATCTTTGATGACCAGGGACTGTTCATTTCAAGAAGCCTGCCTGTAACTTCTACAGACTTTCCGCTGAAAGAAGAAAGACCTGCATAAACCTCTTCATATCCTTCACATGGAACAAGCACCACAGTTCCCCGGTTTTTAGTTTTTCCTCCTGAAACTACGACAGCTTCACCTTCTTCATTTAACTGAAGGATACCCCGTGCAGAAACAGGAAGTCCCGGTAACTCAGAAACAGTTTCTGAACTTGCGTTGTCCTGCCTTGAAGATGAACAGGAGACAGCGGATGCTAAAACCAGAACAGCTGCTGAAAGAAAAAGAAATTTTCTGAACATAAAGTCTGCCTCCAAAAAAAATTAATCCTGAGTTCCAGCCTGCCAGAGACTGATTACCTTACCCCATTTTTCAGAATAACCTGTGTAATCTGAATAGCTGGAAACATAATCAGCTTCTTTAAGCAGTTTCTTAAAATTTTCAACATAGTAATATACTTCCAGCGGTTTTGCGCCGGCAGCTATTGCTTCAGCTGAGAATCTATTTAAAAGATCATCATCACTTAAAGCTGCAAGTTCTGCTGAAAGATCTTCAATTTCCTTCATCTGAGTTTCAGAAAGCTCATCTCCCAATTCTAACTCAGGATACTTAAAGGTAACAATATATAAAATTATATAGTATCTGATATCATCTTTAGTTGTGACATTCTGAGTCTCTATGGTTAGTCCGTAATAATTTTCTGAAAGCTCAGTTGAAACAGTATCTCCAGTGAGATAATCTTTTCCATCTGTCATGTAAAGCTGACCATCAGTAACTTCAGACCAGCCTAAATCAGAAGGCTGCAAATCACTTAAAACCAGAGCATTATCTACAGCCTCCATGTTCATATCACAAACTTCAAGACCCTTTTTTCCGGCATAAGAATAAACTATTACGCCGTTATTAGAGGCATCAAGTTCATTCAGGACTTTCTGTGCAGCTGAGCAGAGTGCGGCATTATCAGAAAAGTAAGAAGCAGCTCTTTTTGCCAGCTCCCCTATATCAGAAAGATAAACGTAAGTTCCGCCGTAAACGATGCCTCTGTCTTTAGTAGCTTCATAATCGTCCTTATCCTGACCTACATAGTCAGAATAGAAACTGTAAAACTTCTGAGATGATACACCGTCATCTTCAATCTCCAGAAGAGCATCAGCAAACAAATCTATAGAAGACTTTAAAGCTTCATGCTTTGATTCATCAAGATCAAGAAGAGACATTGTAAACAGGGAACAGCCGCTTGAATAGGCATCCTCCTCTGCAGGCATAGAGATGGAATAATAATCATGATGATAGGCACTTACAAGTGTTTTTCCAAAATCAAGAACTGTAGTATCACTGGTAAAGCTGCTGAATAAATGAGCATACTCATGACTCATGCTTACATTTGGAGAAGCAACCATGTAATCAGCCTGACCTCTCAAGTCATAGGCAATTTCTGCAGTAGACTGAAGGCATACATCCATCCAGAGAAGTGAGATTTTATTTTCACCAGTGTATCCTGCAGCTGAAAGAGCTTCTTTAATGTTACGAGTTGTAATGCAGCGTTCGCCTCCATTTGTATCATCATAACAGAGAGTTCTTGAAGAAGAAGTTACGTCTGCATACATTTCTTTACCCGTTCCCGCACCATGATCACTTAAACAGAGTACTATATGATTTGCGGCATAATGACGGGAAATCCATTTCATATATTCAGTAAGAGTTTTTCCACTTCCCATGTCAGGTTCATTCTTTAACCATGAAACTTCTTTTTTATAATCAACTGTACTGCTGCTCATTTTAAAAGAATCACCTAAAGGTCGTTCTGAATCACCTGAATTTTTATAGCAGACATATCCCACTCCGTACTTATTTGAAGTACAGGTTTTATATTCAAGATCAAAATCAGCTCCAAGATCAAAGAGAGCTGATGAAGGATGAGCGTATACGTTACCGTTTTCAACAAGGCCGTCTTCGCTTTGTCCATCCCATAATACAACCATGTTTACAGAAGGCATTCCAGTTCTTACACTTCCGTCTTCATTTCTGAAACGTGTCAAAGCATATTCTGCCTGCTTCATGTTTGTGTAAAGTTCATCATTCAAGTTATTATCTGCATCATAATAATAAACAAAAAGCCAGTCGCTTTCTTTAACCCATTCCGGTTCGTTAGATCCCTCTGAATTATGCCAGCAGGACGTAAACAATACCGAAAGCACAGCACAGACAAGAAATATAAACATATCTGTCCTGAATTTTTTCATTTGAAACCTCCAGAATGCAGTAATTATTCTTACCGCAAGAATTTCATTATATAAAAAAATTTTATTGTTATTCAATATAAATTTAAGATTCTAATACATGGACTGCTTCTCATCAGAACCCTCAGGTTCAGACTTATCTTCACCTGTACAGGCAGTAAAAACTGCCATAAAAAGAGCCAGTAAAAATAAAGTACCGGCTTTCATTAATGATTTAACTTTCATATAATTTAAATCTCCTTAAATTGTGATGACAAATTATAATTTTCCGTTATTTTTTTATCAAGTAATTTTTAGTTATTTCTATATAAATGCAGAAAATATCCCCTTTTTAGCCTTAAATACCATTTGACTTATAAAAAAAGGCAACATATAATAAAGGAATAATATAACCCCTCGGGAGGCCAAAATTGGCAAAAGTAGAACTGAAGGGTATTGGTAAAATCTATGACGGCGGAGTTCATGCCGTACAGAATGCCAATATCACAATTGAAGACAAGGACTTCTGCGTATTCGTAGGTCCTTCAGGATGCGGTAAGTCAACTACTCTCCGCATGATTGCAGGTCTGGAAGAAATCTCTGAAGGTGAACTTCTCATCGACGGAGAACTCATGAATGATGTTCCACCAAAGGACAGAAACATCGCCATGGTATTCCAGAACTATGCTCTTTACCCACATATGACTGTTTATGACAACATGGCATTCGGTCTTAAAATCCGCAAGATGGATAAGGCAGAAATCCGCCGCCGCGTTGACGAAGCAGCTACTTCACTTGGTCTTACACAGTACCTTGATCGTAAGCCAAAGGCACTTTCTGGTGGACAGCGCCAGCGTGTTGCAGTAGGACGCGCTATCGTTCGTAATCCAAAAGTATTCCTTTTTGATGAACCTCTTTCTAACCTTGATGCAAAACTCCGCGTTACAATGCGTGGTGAAATTGCAGCTCTTCACCAGAGGCTCCAGGCTACAATGATCTACGTTACACACGACCAGATTGAAGCTATGACAATGGGTACAAAAATCGTTGTTATGAAGGACGGACACGTTCAGCAGATTGGTGAACCACTCTTCCTTTACAACCACCCAATCAACAAATTCGTTGCAGGATTCATCGGTTCGCCTCCAATGAACTTCCTTACTGTAACAATCAAGAAGAAGGGAGACGGTATCATCGCTGACGAAGGTACATTCGAACTTGTTCCAACTGCAGAACAGCAGGTTGCACTTAAGGAATACGTTGGTAAAGAAGTTTACTTCGGCGTACGTCCTGAAGATCTTGCTTACGGTGATTCACCATTTGCAGAAAACAACATGCAGATGAAAGTTTCTAACAAGGAACCACTTGGTGCAGAAACACACCTCTTCCTTGCTACAAAGGGACAGAACATCATTGCACGCGTTCAGGCTTCTGCAAAAGAATCTTTCAAGCTTGGCGAAACTGTAAACTTCCAGCCAGCTATGAACAGATGTAAATTCTTTATCAAGAACCCAGAAGATCTTGATGCTGAACTTAACATCTGCGAAAGAATCGATGCACCTTGGCTCGTAAACGCACTTACAGGTGAAGTTGGTTACAAGAAGGACGACGGCTTTATCGCTGACGCTTCTGCTAACGACAACATGTAATGAATAACTGATTTTTTCAGTATAAGGCGCCGTCTTATTTTTAAGGCGGTGCTTTTTTTTATTTAAAAAGTAAGTTAAACTTATGGAATGATTAAAAAGAATTCACTTGTTTTATATAAAAATTCTGCAGCTCTTGTTACCGAGGAAGCTGCAAACGGAAAATTTACGGTAAAATTCCTTTCTGTTCCGGCCACTCAGACAAAAAAAGCTGTTTACGGTGAACAAAGCGTAAGACCTAAAGACATTCTTCTTTTACACGAAGGACCTGCCTCTTCCCTGGAAGCAGCCCTGGATTTTGCAGAACAAAATGCCCCTTCAGAAGATAAAATCTACGATCTTAACAGTGACAATAAAATTACCGGCCTTATAAAAGAGTGCTGGGAACTTTTATCCTCAGATGATTCTACAAAAAATCAGAGCCACTCTTTTGAAGACCTGGTTTCTCTTTTTTACGGAGACCTTAAGGCAGACCAGGCCTGGGGACTCTTTGCTGCCCTTAAAAATACTGTTTTCTTTATGCAGAACTTAAAGGACCAGATGGATGGCAAAATTACCTTTACTCCCCGCTCTAAAGAAGAAATAGATTCCCTTGTAAAAAAGGCTGACGAAAAAGGTAAGGAAGCTGAATTAAGGGCAGCCTTTATTGACCGCCTTAAAAAACATGAACTTCTTCCTGAAGATTCAAAATTTATGGGAGACGTAGAAGCCCTTGCCCTGGGTAAAACTGATAAATCAAGAACAATGCATGATGCCCACTTAAAGGAAAGTCCGGAAAAGGCCCACAAGCTTCTTCTGGATACAGGACTGTGGAAAATCACCCGCAACCCTCACCCTTTACGCTGGGGTCTGTCCATGCATTCTGCTTCTGAATGTTTAAGCAGGCCTCCGGAAGAAGAAAGAGTAAAAGTGGAAGGCATTTCCTACGCTATTGATGATGAATGGTCAGCTGACCCTGATGATGCTGTAGCTTTTGACGGTCAGTATTTATGGGTTCACATAGCAGACCCTGCATCTTCCGTAATGCCTGAAAGCAGTATAGATAAAAGTGCCCGTGCCAGAGGTTCTACCCTTTACATTCCGGAAGGAGCCGCCCGTATGCTGGCAGAAGGAAGCCTTGAAGATTACGCATTAGGTCTAAACGAAATAAGCCGTGCCCTTTCATTCAGGATAAAGCTTGCAGACGACGGTTCAATAGAAGAATGTACCGTTATGAAAACCATAGTTGACGTAAAGCGTCTTACCTATAAGCAGGCTGATGATGAAAAAGACTCTGCAGAACTTAAGCCTCTTTTTGACATTGCAAGAAAAAATGTGGAACGCCGTAAGAAAGCTGGTTCCGTACAGATAAACATGCCTGAAGTTCACCTTAGCGTAGATCCTGAAAGCAAAATTGTTTCCATAAGAAATGTAAATCATTTTGAAAGCGGAGAAATGATCAGGGAAATGATGCTTTTAGCAGGAGAAGGTGCTGCAAAATTTGCCTTTAAAAACAACATTCCCTTCCCTTATGTAAGTCAGGAAGCTCCTGATATTCCTGCAGAAATACCGGAAGGACTGGCTGGACAATACCGCCTCCGCCGCTGCATGAAAAGAAGAAGTGTTGGAGTAACTCCGGCAATGCACTGCAGCCTTGGCCTTAACATGTACACTCAGGTTACAAGTCCCCTGCGCCGCTATTCAGACCTTATTGCCCATGAACAGCTGAGGGCTTTTCTTGACGGCCGCCCCCTTATAGATAAAGACACAATGCTTATGAGGGTAAGTGAAGGAGATGCTGCAATGCAGGCTGCAAAAAAGGCAGAGCGTAAAAGCAATACCCACTGGACTCTGGTTTACCTTCTTCAGAATCCTGAATGGACTGGAGAAGCCATCTGTGTAGACAAAAGCCAGAAGGTTCCTCTCTTTAGTATTCCGGAACTGGGAAGTGAAAGCTACATTATGCCTTCTAAAGAAGTTGAGCTTAACGAAAGTATCAGGATAAAGGCAGCAAATATAAACATTCCGGAACTGACCGTAGACTACCTTCCTGTTGAATGAGAAACTGAATTTGAATATACTTGCTGAAGTATGATAGTAATGAAATTCGGCGGTTCAAGTGTTGCCAGCGCTGAACGCATCCGCCACGTAGCAAGTATAATTCAGGCTTATAAAGAAAAGCGTCCTGTAGTTGTTTTGTCAGCAATGGGAGATACAACAGATCACCTCCTTGAAGCAGCAGATATGGCTGTAAAGGGTACTGTTGACATTAAAAAAGTAGAAGACCTTCACCTGGCTACTGCAAAAGATCTTGGTGTAGAAGTTCCGGCAATTAAAGAACTCCTTGAAGAACTTAAATTCCTTCTTACAGGAATAAGCATGCTTCATGAGCTTACAAAGCGTACCAGAGACTACCTTGTTTCTTTTGGAGAAAGAATGTCAGTACGCATGATGGCAGCCTACCTCAGCAAGCAGGGAACAGACGCTGTCTTCTATGACGCCTGGGACATTGGTATGGTTTCTGATTCCAACTATATGTCTGCTGAACTTCTTGATGATGTATGGACAAATATTCCTCAGCATCTTGACGGCTACAAAAATGGCACTGACAAAAAGATTCCTATTGTAACAGGTTTCATTGCTAAAGATAAAAACGGAATTATTACAACTCTTGGAAGAGGCGGCTCAGATCTTTCTGCAACAATGATTGGTGCTGCAATGCATGCCGAAGAAATCCAGACATGGAAAGACGTAGATGGTATCCTTACTACAGACCCTCGTGTTGTAAAGGAAGCTCATCCTGTTCCGGAAGTAACTTATGAAGAAGCCCAGGAACTTGCAATGTTTGGAGCTCAGGTACTTCATCCACGTTCAATGATTCCATGCCGCAAGACAGGTACTCCTGTCCGCGTAAAAAACTCCTATAACATTGAATCCCCTGGTTCGATTATCGTAGAAAAACATTCGGGAGAACGACCTCTTGTTACTGCAATTACCAGTGTTAAAAATGTTTCACTTATAGATATTCAGTCTTCACGTATGCTGGGAGCTGCAGGATTCCTTGCCCATGTATTTAATCAGTTCCTTAAATGGAATATTTCTGTTGATGTAATTGCAACTTCTGAAGTATCCATTTCACTTACAGTAAACGGCAAAGCTGACCTTACAGGTCTTATTGAAGACGTAAAGAATGTTGCTGACATTACTGTTAAAAAAGAAAAAGCAATCGTTACAATTATCTGTGACGCTTCCCGCTCAAGTTCAATTCTTGCAAAAGCCTTCTCTGATCTTGAAAAGGAAGGAATTAACGTACAGATGATTTCTCAGGGTGCATCTAAGGTTAACATCAGTGTTATTGTAGATACAGCCCAGGTAGAAAAGACAGTACAGGTTCTTCACTCTGCCCTCTTTTAATAAAAAGATTTTGTTCAGAAAATAAAAGAAAGCCCTTCCTTAAAATTTTTTTTCTAAGGAAGGGCTTTTTATTTTTTACTTAATAACTATCGGTCTTATCATGTAGTAAACTGATTGATTTCCAGACCAATCTGTTTAATTGAATCCCTGACCTTTGCAGAAATATCAGAAAGGGCTGCACTGGTTGTGCTCATATCCCTGGCGCCTTCTGTAATTTCGTTCATGCTGTCTTTAATTACAAAAGTTGTTTCCTGAAGATTATGAATTTCATCAAGGATAAGACGGTTACCCTCTGCCATTTCTTTAGAAGCAGTTTTTACTTCCAGGGTATTGTCGTTCATTACTTTTAGGGAATCAACAATCTGAACTGAACCTGTCTGCTGTTCATCCATAGCTTCCCTGATCTGGCGTACAAGGCCGTCAGTTATTTTTATCATTTCGCTTACGTCATTAAAATTCTTTCTGCTTTCAGAAGAAGATGCAACTACATTGGCAATTGTTTCCTGAATTCTGTTAAGCTCCTGACCGATTTTTTTAGACTGGGCTGTTGATGTTTCTGACAGCTTGCGGATTTCGTCTGCAACTACAGAGAATCCCCTTCCTGCTTCTCCGGCATGGGCAGCTTCGATTGCTGCATTCATGGCAAGAAGGTTTGTCTGACTTGCAACACTGGCAATAGCAAGGTTTGCTTCAAGAAGAGTCTTTGACTGATTTGCAACTTCTTCTATATCCCTTACAACTGCCATCTGACTCTGTATACCAATATCAGAAGCTGTCTGAAGTCCTGCAAAAGAATCTGCCATTTTTTCTACGGAAGAATTTACGGATGAAATATTTCCTATCATTTCTTCAACTGCAGCAGATGCCTGGGTTACTCCTGCAGCCTGTTTTTCTACCATAAGTTCCAGGGAATTAATATTCTCTGCAATCTCTGCAACTGCAGATGAAGTCTGAGTTACTGCATCAGCCTGACTGTTTACCTGACGGCCTATGCTTTCTATATTTGAAATAATCTGAGTTACGGCTCCACCTGCTTCCTGAACATTAGCCTGAAGCTGACCTTCTACTCCGTTAAGAACTGAATTGGAATTTTTAATCTGTCCTACAATTTCATGAAGTTTGGAAATAAATTTATTAAAGCCTCCAACAAGACTTCCTACTTCATCTTTAGAAGCAACCTTAAGTCTGTAAGTAAGATCAGCGTTTCCATTTGCAATTTCGTTAACGGAAGCATCTACTTTCTTTACAGGTTTTACTATTGTGGTAGAAAAAAGGAAGGCAGAAAGACAGGCAGCAGCAAGGGCAAAAATACCCAGTAAAACAGCCTTTGTTACGCTGGTATAAATGGACTCTGTAATTTCTGATGAAGGTCCCTTTGTTACAAGGATCCATCCTGTTTTGGAATCAATAACCCTGGCAGAAAAATATTCACCACTACCATCATCTGTTATTGTTAAGGTATTTTCTGTAATTTTGTTTTTATAATTTTTTAATTCAGGATATTCACTAAAGAAATTTGCTTTAAGAATATCGGAAGAATTTTTTCCTGTAAGATAATACCCTTCTGAATTAAGAAGATAGGACTTTCCTTTTTTTGTCAGCTGAATGTCCTTTACGATATACTCCAGGTCATCAAGCATAATGTCTATACCTGCAACACCAAGAATTTTATTTTCATTCCTTATGGCATAGGTTATGGAAGCTACAAGTTTTCCTGTAGAAGCGTCTGTATATGGAGGTGTCAAAACACAGTTATAAGAGGCCAGGGCTTTTGTATACCAGTCCTTTTCATTTTTGTCATAGGAATTATCCGGCACCCATTCATCACTGGAATAAAATTTTCCTCCCTCCCACATAGGAGTTGTATCTGCAAAATACATACAGAAAATTGAAGGTTCATCTTTTATAAGGCGGGCAAGAACAGAAGGTGTAGATGTATAACTTAATTCTGAATTAATGATATAAGGCTCCACACTTTTAACTATCATTTCCGGCCTGGATAAAAATGCAGAGACTGATTCACTTGCTCCTGTCATCTCTGCTTTTGCAAGAGTATGAATATTGGAATCAAGAAGCTTAATCTGGGACATAACCATTGGAAGAACGATTACCAGAACTGAAAATAGGACAATAGCTGCGTTGGATAATACAAGTTTTTTTCGGATTGTCATAATAAAACTCCCTATGAATTAAATGAGAAAATTTGAAATAAGCAGAAAAAAAATCTTAGGGACAAGGGGCTTCAAAAAAAAGTCCCTTATTTAAAAGTTTTAGAAAAGTTTTTCACCAAGGAGGCGGGCTGCGATATTTACTGCCATAACAGCAGTTTCGTTACGCACGTCAAGAATAGGATTAACTTCTACAACTTCCATGGATTTTACAAGACCGGTCATATGCATTTCTTCCATAAGAAGAAGGGCTTCACGGTAATTCATTCCTCCTGGAACCGGAACACCTGTACCCGGTGCAATTGAAGGATCAAGAGAGTCCATGTCAAAGCTTATGTGAACTACATCACATCTTGTTTTAAAGAAGAGCTTAACCTTCTTTACAACTTCATCAAACCCATAACGGTCAATGTCACTGATAGTAAAAACCGTAACTCCGGCTTCCTTCATCAGTTTTTTTTCACCTTCATCAAGATCCCTTACACCAACATAACAGATGTTTGCAGGATCAACTTTACGTCCCTCCTCGTAAAGATTAACAAGGGCATCAAGACCATAACCTGCACAGGCAGACATACATTCACCATGAATGTTTCCAGTAGGTGAAGTCTGATCTGTATTAAAATCACCATGGGCATCTACATAAAGAACACCAAGTCGCTTACCTTTTTTTGCATAAGCTGAATGAAGCCCGGCTACTGTACCAAGTACAATGGAATGGTCTCCACCAAGTACAAGGGGAAACTCTTCTTTTTCTGCAGAGCTTTTAACAACATCTGCAAGTTCAGTACAGGCTTTTACGATTGGTTCAAGATACTTAGCCTTAGGATTTGCCCCTATGTCTACGTTTTCCTGAGGAATTATTTCGATATTCTTTGAATCAGTAATAACAGTGTGTCCGATACCTTCAAGCTTTTTTCTTATGCCTGCAAGGCGAATTGCGGAAGGTCCCATGTCACTTCCATGACGACGGCCGCCATAATCCAGCGGCATTTCTATAATATGAACATTCATGATGGCATTCTACTTAAAAGAGCATTGTTAATTCAAGCTAATAGTGGCATAAAAAGGTATTCATTTTTTATTTAATTACTAATATCTTAAAATAAAAAGGCAGATTTTCCATTCTTAAATTATGCTTAAAAAAACTTTATGGACACTTACTTCTTTATCAGGCTATAATTTTTAAATAATGATTGAAAGTGATTTTTACAAAGTAAAATCCCTGACTCAGATGAATGAAGAAGAATGGGAAGCTTTATGTGACGGCTGCGGAAAATGCTGTCTTAGAAAATACATAACAGGTTACGGCAAAAAAGAAAAACTCCACTTCACAAGAATTGCCTGTAATCTTCTTAACCTTAAAAACGGACAGTGCAGCAACTACTGTCACAGATTTGAACTTAATGAAGAATGTATCAGACTGACAAAAGATAATCTTCCTGAATTTAAATGGCTTCCTTCTACCTGCGCCTACCGTTTGATTTATGAAGGAAAAGACCTTCCTCCTGAACATCCCCTTGTAAGCGGAAAAAAAGATTCAGTCAAAACCCTTCAGGTTAAAAATCTGGTTCATGAAGAAGACATAGATGAAGCTTTCTGGGAAGATTACGAAATAGAAGAATGCTGATTTAAAATCAGAAAGTCCACATAAAACCTAAAGATGGTTCTATTAAAAAGTTTCCAAAAAGAGTTTCGTCACTTTTATAAGACTGAATACTGGTACTGCTGCCGCTTTCATATTCATCAGACTGAGTAAGGCTTGTATATCCTGCAACAAAATATCTGCCGCTTAAGTTTGCATACATTCCAAAGTGTTCTGTAAAAGAAAGTCTGCTGTAAATATCAAGGCCTGCACTAAAGATACTTGTAGATAAAGTATTTTCATACTGATGTTCAATACCGCTTATAGTTTCTGTTTCTGAATAACTATAGTCATAAAAATCTGCACAAAGAACAGCGGCAATTCCAAGAATAAAATTTTCTTTATTTATAAAAGAGTAACCGGCACCAAAACTGTAGGATGTGTAAACGCCTGCATTAATATCACTGTCCTGAATATCTACATCATCAGAAAGAACCAGACCGGCATTTAAGTCAAACTTTGCCGTAAAGCCATTTTCTGCAAGGCCAATGTATGTAGTATGAAAACCATAACCTGTCTGGGTTATATCAGAAACATCATCATCACTGTAATTGGAAAGTGATAACTGAAAATCAAAAGCAGCCCCTATATTATTAGTCCACTTGCCGGCAAAAGCAGCAGGTATAAAAAAAAGGGCAAGGGCAAAAGATATAATTATTTTTTTCATAAGATTGTCTCCTTTAAATAAAAAACACACATGTTAAATGTTTTTAGATAATCATTATTTCATTTATTTATCTTTATTTGAATACTTCCTTAAAAAAACATCTACTGGTAAAGGTTTGTCAAAATAATATCCCTGAAGATAATCACAGCCGATATTTTTCATGGCAAATGCAATTTCGTTGCTTTCTATACCTTCTGCTGTTACTGTAAAATTCATCTGTTTAAAAGTCTCTACCAGAGTAGGAAGAATTTTATCCTGCTCTTTAAAATAGTCCCATACAACTTCCATATCCAGCTTTACGTTTATAAAAGGACAGTGCTTAAGTCTGGTGACATTTGAATAACCAGAGCCATAGTCATCAAGAACAAACTGAAAACCTGACTGCTGCATGGTAAGAATCTGACGACGCAAGAGAACATAATCAATCATGGACTCTTCCGTAATTTCAAGATGAATCATGTTTGCTGGAACCTGATATTTTTGAAGTATGGCAGAAAATCTTTCGTTTAAATCCCTGCGTAAAAACTGAATTGGAGAAAGGTTTACGTTAATCCAGGAGATTCCCATAGCAGCCACATCATTTTCTTTAATAAAGCGGCAGGCCTTTTCAAAAATCTGTTCACCAAGAATATTTATACGGCCGTTTTTTTCTGCAACAGGAATAAATTTTACAGGAGGAATAATATTTCCCTCTGAATCACGGATACGGGCAAGAGCTTCTGCACCAATAATATTGTGTTTGTTAACATCAACAAGAGGCTGAAGGAAAAGTTCAACTGTATTCTGTTCAACAGCCCTTTCTACAGAAAGTTTTACCTCCCTGACCTGTTCCATATCTTCAATAATTTCATTTGTAATAATCGTATCAGTAAGATCATTTTTTTCCAGAACATTTATGGAAGACATTATGGCATTCAGGATTTCATCAGCGCTGACATTTTTAAGATTTCTGCTTACATGAATAAAGCCGGGCTCAAGAAGGAGATCTGAATCCTTACCGGCACACCAGGTATGAAGGAAACGTTCACTTATCTGTTCACAAACATTGCCGTCAAGACATTCTGAATTAGCATTTACAATGGTAAAAACTCCGTTCCTTAAATAAAAAATCAGAAACTTTGGAAAGTTCTTTAAAAGATATTCACCAATCATTGCAATACCCCTGTCCATCTGGATATTTCCGTAAACTTCCCTGAGTTCATGATAATGTCTGATAACAAGAGCCTTTATGTAAGAATTGTGCGTTTTCTTAATTTCATCCATAAGCCTGATAAAGGCACTGGTATTAAAAGTCCCTGTTTTTTCTTCCATAAATAAATCCGGATTCTGGAATGACAGGTAAATAATAACTATGGCTATAAGACAGAAGAAATCCATTACAAGAAAATTCTTAAAGGCTATTCTGCAGATATAACCGCTAAAAAGAACAAGATTATAGGCTGTAAGGGAAATTGATGTCCTTAAAGTATTCTTTTTTCTGTTTATAAAAACCTGACAAAGGGAAACAATTATAAAATAAAAACAGCTTATATATAGAAGATTATAAAACTTTCCCTTTTGGTAAATGCCGTCTTCAAAAGAAAATATAAGTGGATAAAAATAATTAATAAGAACTGCTGTTTCAGAAAGAATAAAAATTACAAGGGTTGAATAATAAAGCCAGTTATTCTTTTTTATATGTTTGTCTACTGCGTTGTAGGTAAAAAAATAAAAAAAGGCTGTACGCAATACAAAAGCAGCAAAGAAGAAAACATTAATAGTTGTAATAATTAAATCTTCTGTATCCCGGGGACATTCAATTTTACGGGATGCAAGAACGTCAAGAACAAGGACAATTATTTCTACAACAAGTATATTAAGGAAGGATTTATTTAGGCGGACAGGAATTCTTCTTTTTGTAAAATAGAAAACCAGAAACACGAGAAGAATTACAAAATCAGGAATTACAAATCCATAATTATACAACAGAATGCCCCCAATTTTAAATATTTACCTTACCTTAAATTATGAGGCATAAAAGTCCAATTTGCAAGGAATAAGCAAAAATAAACATTGCTTTGCTTAAACGTTGTAAACACAAGCTTAAAATGATAAAATATATTTATGAACTTAAAAAAGATTATTTCGGCAACATTCATCTTCCTCTCAGCTGCCACCACAGCTGTATTTGCCCAGAATGGTTATTTTACAGGCAACGGAGGTTCAGATAAAAAAGTCCTTATATACGATTCAACACTTTTAAATGGTAAATCTGATAAAAGTGACCAGTGGATTCCTATTAAAATAAAGTCCGATATTATAAATGACTTAAACAGCTACTCTAACATTCAGGTTATTGATGCTGAACAGACAGAAACCATCAGAAAAATCCAGAGACAGTACGAAAGTTCTGAATATTCTTCAGAAAACCCTGTTGAACTGGGAAAATCCCTGCAGGCAAAATACTACATTACCCTCAGCACTACCCGCAATAAAGAAACCTACAGTCTCTCTGCAACAATCTTCAATATAGAAACAAGAAAATCAGAAGGAGGCTTTACATCTTCCTTCTATTCTCAGACAGACTACCTTACAAAAGTTCATGGGGAAGCCTGTGTTAAACTTCTTTCTGACCTGGGAGTAAACCTTACCACTGCAGGTAAACGACTTATTCAGATTGGCTCCCTTACAGAAACAAATTCTGCATCAGAAAAAGAAATGGAAGAAAACCTTTCTGCAATTACAGCAGAACTTGAACGCATTACAAAAGAAGAAAGCAAACTTTCTGCCGGAAAACTTACTGACCTTGAACTTGAAGCAGAAAAAACAAGGATAGAAACTCAGAAAGCAGTTCTTGAACGTCAGCAGGCTGCAGAAAAAGAAAAGCTCCAGCGTCTTCAGGAAGATGCAAAGCGTGAACAGGAAGAAGAGCTTGCCCGCATGGACCGTGACACAAAACAGCAGCAGGAAATCCTTAAGCTTTCCAACGAAATAGAAGAAAAAGCTATGGAAATCCGTAACAAAAAAATTGAGGGCCTTACTGCAGGTGAATACATTGAACTTATAGAAGCAGAAAAACAGACCCTTTACGCCAATGAAAAATCCGTAAACGAAGCTATTGCCTCCTATAATAATTCCCTTAAGGAAGAATACGATAAAAAAATAGAAGAAAGAAAAAACAGACCCCTTCAGGCAGCAGAAAAAGATTCCAATGGAAACAGATCTGAACTTTCTCAGGCAGCCCTTAATTCAGACATAGCTAAACTTCAGGGTGAATATGAAGAAAAGGCTGTAGAAAATGCTACAGAGCTTAACAAAAGCATTATGGATGTTCAGAATCAGCTTCGTAAAAAAATCTCTGCTGATATTGAAAAGATGGAATCTAAGGAATTTACATCCAGCTCCCTTACAGACAGCAGTCTTTACTTCCGTGTAGATAATTATGACGGAAATGCAGGAGGATGGTACTATACAATGGCCTTTGCCTTTAGCGGAAAAACCGTTTACACAGACAAAGCCCTTCTTACTTACAAGGAAGTTACAGGAAAAGAGATTCCTGAAGCTCCTAAAGCCGGTGATAAAAATATAGAAAAGAAAAATAAACTTATTCAGGAATACTTTGATATCGTAGACAGCTATGACTCTTTCTTCAGATTAAATGTTCCTTATATCGAAGCTATCATTACCTATAAAATTTCTGCAGAAAACTACACAAGACCTTCTGCCTACCGGATTAAGATTACAAATCTGGTGTTAAAAAATGTAAGTAATTCAAAAAAAATAAAGACAGTAAATTTCCTCGAAGTAGTTAATTACAACTATACTCCGGCCTGCAAGGTTGACTGGCGTACAAAGTCAGAACAGGAAGCAGACATAAAAAAAGAGGCTAAGGCAAAATTTGAAAAAGAGAAAAAAGCTTCTAAAAATGCTGAACGCAAAAAGAAGGAATCTGCATCCAGCAAAAATAAATCTGCATCTAACTCCACTCCTTCAAGTCAGGATGCAAGGGATACTGTAAGTACTTTTTACAGCAGCGGTTTTGCAATTCCAGGAAACTTAAGCCTTTACATGAACCAGGAAGAGATTTACTTTACAATCGGTTATTCATTTACAATCGGTTTAACTGAAAACTTCTTTTTAGGTGCTAACCTTGACTTTGGTTTTGGCGGCGACAAAAAAGCAATGAAGGATACTGGTGAATACTATTCAGGTTCTTCATACTATAGTTCTTCCTCATCCTCTTCTTCAACTGAAGATCTTGAAACCTTCTATGACTTTACAGGTATTGCAGGAGCAAGCTTTAACCTGGCAAGCTGTCTCAGGTTCAGTCTCTGGGGTGAATGTGGAACCATATGCGGTGACATTGGTTTAGGAAGCGGTGCAAGCCTTGAACTTTATACACCAAACTCTGGTGGTGCCTATATCAGTGCAACAGCTTTAGTTACAGAAGAAAAATACTTGGGAAAATTCTCCATCGGTTATGAACTCTGCTTCTAAGTCACTGCTCAAAAAAACACTTTATATTATTGTCTCCTGCACTTGTCTGATTACCTGTAAATCCTCAGGTAAAATTCAAGAAGATGCCATAAAGACTTCAGACACTTTTTATGACAAGGACAATTCAATTCTTCTGTCCTTTGCCGGTGACATAATGGCTCATAAACCAAACTGGAATATAAAAAATTTTGACGAAGTTTATGAGGACGTGACAGATTTACTTCATAAAAGTGATGGTGCTTTTGTAAATATAGAAACTCCTGTTATGGATTCGGCTCCCTACTCTTCTTATCCTAATTTTAATGTTCATCATCAATATGCAGAAGCGGCAATAAAAGCAGGCTTTAATATTTTTTCTTTATGCAATAATCACACTAATGATCAGGGACTGGAAGGAATAAAAGAAACAAAAAAATACTTTGATAATAAAAGAAAAGAAACAGAAAAGGACCTCCGTCCTGTTTATTCATCAGGAGTAAAGGATTCTTCTACTTCTCCCTTTACCTATGAAGTAATTAAAATCAAAAACTGGACTGTTCTTTATCTTGCAGTAACAGAACTTTTAAATCGCAATGACTATTCTTCCTATATAAATTATATAAAACCAAATTCAAAAAGCCGCCAGACATTTATTGAACAGGTAAAAAAACTAAGGGAAGATAATCCCTGTGATCTTTTTGTTTTAAGTTTTCATACAGCAGAAGAAGAATATATTCTTACTACAAAAGACTCTCAAAAAAAATTCTATCACTCACTTCTTGATGCAGGAGTTGATGTAATTAATGCAAACCATCCTCATGTACCAAAAGAATGGGAACTTTATAAATATAAAGACGGTCAGGGAGATAAAATAATTTTTTACTCTCAGGGAAATACCATCAGTGCCCAGAGAACATCTCCTACTTATGACAAGCCTGACACTATCAGGGATTACACAGGAGAAGGTTTTATCACCCAGGTGCTTTTTACAAAAGACTCTTCCGGTAAAGTAAATATTATTAAAATAGATCCTGTTCTTATTACAAGCTACATCACAAACCAGTGGCACTTTGTAATAAAAAAACTTGATGAAGATTTTATCAAAAGTCTCAGGGACTCCGGAAAGAAAAGCTGGGCCGCCTATCTTGAAAAAAGAATGCAACTTATGGAAAAAATAAAAGGAAAACTAATATGGGAATAAACTACAAAAAACTTCCAGTATATGAACAGAAAGACAGGATACTGGAAACATTAAAAACTAATCAGGTAATTGTTGTACAAAGTCCTACCGGTTCCGGTAAGACGACCCAGCTTCCGGTAATTCTTCACGAAGCAGGCTACTCCCAGAACGGAATCATAGCTGTAACACAGCCAAGACGTATTGCAGCTTTAAGTGTAAGTGAATTTATTTCAAAGCAGCTTAAGACTTCTTACCCTGGACTTGTAGGCTACAAAATGCGCTTTGAAGATAAGACTGATGCTACTACAAAAATAAAAATCATGACTGACGGTATTCTTCTTCAGGAAATGAAGCTTGATCCATGGATGAGTAAGTATTCCGTAATCATGGTAGACGAAGCTCATGAACGCAGCCTTAACATTGATTTTGTACTTGGTCTTCTTAAACGTGTTCTTGCCGTAAGAAAAGATTTTAAAGTAATAGTAAGTTCTGCAACAATGAATGCAGAAGCCTTCAGTAAATATTTTAATGACTGTCCAATTGTAACAATTGACACACAGGTATTCCCTGTTGCCATGGTTTACGATCCACCTCTTATTAAGGCAAGTACAATTAATGAAGAAGCAGAAGAAGCACTTTTGCAGAAAATAGAAAGCACCATTGACCGTGTACTTGATAACAGGGAAGACGGAGATATCCTTGTATTCCTTCCTGGAGAAAAAGTTATTAAAGACTGTATGCAGCGTCTTTCAAATGCCAGCTTCCATTCAAAGATTCATCTTGTTCCACTTTACGGAAGACTTCCTAAAGAAGAACAGGAAAAGGTTTTTGATTCAGCTCCTTTTGGAAAAAAGAAAGTTGTTATCAGTACAAACATTGCAGAAACTTCCGTTACAATTAACGGCATTACAACTGTAATTGATTCAGGACTTGCCAAGCTTAACTTTTATTCACCAAGAACCTTTACCTCCAGCCTTATTGAATGTCCTGTAAGTAAAGCCAGCTGTAACCAGAGACGGGGAAGAGCCGGCCGTACTCAGGAAGGGACCTGTTACCGTCTTTACAAAAAGGCAGAGTTTGAAGAAAGACCTGAATATACAACAGAAGAAATTTACAGAACCGACCTTAGTGAAGTTGTATTAAGAATGTCAGAACTTGGCATTACTGAATTTGATAAGTTTGATTTTATTTCTCCACCTCAGCATGAAGACCTTATGGGTGCCGTTAACACCCTTAATATGCTGGGAGCTTTGGAGAGTGACGGAACTTTAAGTAAGATTGGTAAACTTATGGTTGAGTTCCCTCTTGAACCAAGGGTAAGCCGCATTATCGTAGAAAGCCTTATGCTCTACCCTGACGTTCTTGATGAAGTTCTTATAGCAGCTTCTTTCTTAAGTACACAGAATCCTTTTGTTCTCCCTGCAGGTGAAGAAATGGATGCCCGCAAAGCCCACCATGCCTTCCGTGATATTCAGGGAGACTTTGTAAGCTATGTAAAGATTTACAAAACCTATCTCTCTGTAAACAACAAGGAACGCTGGTGCAAAAACAATTACCTTGATGAAAAGGTAATGGCAGAAATCTTTAACGTAAAGAGTCAGCTTGAAGAAATTGTTGGTGACAGAATGAAGATTCCTGTAACAGGCGGCGGTCAGATGGATAATTACCTCTGCTGCATTGCCAGTGGAATGATTCAGTTTGTATGTATCCGTGAAGGAAGGGAAACTTACAGAACCCTTACAGCAGACCACATTTCCATTCACCCCGGTTCTTCTATGTTTAAGACAAACCCCCTTTACATAGTAGCTGGAGAAATCGTTAAAACCAGCCGTATGTTTGCCATGAGTGTTTCTCCACTTACTAAAGCCCTTATTGCAAAAATTAATCCGGAACTGGAATTTAACCTGCAGCATATGAGGGGTAAAAATTCCCGTCAGCTTACAGGCTCCTTTGAATATTCAGGAACAAGCTTTAAGGACACAAACCATAAGGTTGGCAGAAGCGATTCCCGTTTTGCAAAAAGACTGGAGAAAAATTCCGGTGAAAAAAATGATGACACAGTAAGCTTTGGTGGAAAGTTATTTAAGATTGTAAAATCAAAAGGAAAAAAATGCCTTATACTTCCTGTAAATGATCTTATTGAAGCTGCAAAGGCAGAAAAAAACGAAAACCTTCTTGCCCAGATTGGCGGCATGAAAGGCAGTGTCCTTATGAATAAAAAGTTTACCCTCTTTAATAACGAAAAGATGGAAATAATCATTAAGGCAGCAAGAGTGCTTAATCTTACTCCTATTGATGAAAATCAGTGGAAGAGAAAGATGAACATTAACGTTAGTACAAAAGAAAATCTTGAAGAACTTATTGAAAGCCTTAACTGCATTATGAGGGTTGCCATTGCAAAAAGTTCTTCTAAGGAACTTGGATTTATTACCCTCTTTACCGACAACAGGGGAACTTTCTGGTACAAGGTTTCCAGAGGATTCCCTACAGCAATTAATGAAAGCATTTCTTCCCTTGAACGTCTTATTGATGAATGTAATGCCCTTGATTTAAGTAATGCTCAAAAAGAAAAGGTAAATGTAATATACAGACTTCTTAATTCTTTGTATGACTAAAATGCATTCAAACTTATAAATAAAAAATCCCTGCTGCCTTAAGAATTAAATGAAGCTGACTTCAAAATCTTTTTGGGAGCAGGGACTTTTTTTTATTTTTCGCTGCCGGTCATTGAATCTACAATTCCAAGGATTCGCTTTGCCTTTGCAGCATTGGCATTCTTCTTTTTAGGTTTAGCCTTCTTTTTATCTTTGCTTTCTTCTTCTTCACTTTCTTCGGCATCCTTTGCAATATCTGCAACCATCTGCCTTAAAGAGGAATAGCGGCCCTTAGCCCATATATCAAGACCTGTTCCCTGAGTAGAAACATCTGAATGTTCAATGTAAGCCTTACAGATATCTTCAAACTCTTTTCTGCCGTACTTTGCAAATTCTTTACCAAGGGCATACCTGAGGTTTTTACGAAGATCATCTTTTAATGTACTTCTGGCAACTTCTATTATTTCATCTGTTCCTGCATGATCATATTCCAGAAGGGCAGCTGCAACTTTTGCCCTGGCTGTATCATTAAGTTTCTTATCCTTTATCTGAGAAATAAGGAATTCATTTCCTTTGTCAGTGTTAAGTTTTGCAAGAACATCATAACACTTTTCCTTTACAACTTTTTCTTCTGACTTATCCTTGCAGCGGTAAATAAGATAGGGAGCAGCTTCCTTCATATCCCTTTCCTTTACACAGTCTATGGCTTCAAGCCTTACCTTGTACTGGCCGTCCCTTAAAGCCTGAAGAATAATTTCATCAGCAGTCTTATCCTTAAAATGAGAAATTCCCCTTACAACATGCTGCCTGAATACAGGATCCTTTTCTTCAAAAAGTTTAACAAGGATTTCTTCACTTTCTTCTTTTTCCATGGCACCAATAGCTTCTGCAGCATACATACGCACATAGGAGTTTTCGTCTTCGTCCTGTGCAATTTCTGAAAGCTTGTCCCAGGTATCAATAGCCTTGATTTTTCCAAGAACACGCATAAGGGACTGTTTCTGAGCAACAGCCAGGTCATCACGGTCAAGATAATCAGAAAGAAAAAGTGCTTCTTCACTTCCACCCAGGCTGCCTACAGCAGTTAAGGCCATGTTAAAGTAATCCTCTTCTTCTTTATCGATTAAATAAATAAGACCTGGAACAGCTTCCTTACATTCAACTTCTGCAGCATATTTAAATACCAGTTCAACAGTATCTTTCTGCACGTCATAAGGATCGTTTATAACTTCTGTAGCATAGTCACAAAGACATGGATCCTTAAGCTTTGTAAAATAAGTAAGGATTTTGTTTCTTATAACCGGATTTTTTGTTACGTAAAAAAGATCGTAGATTTCGTCAACAAAACGCAGATCTTCATTTTTTGTAAGTTCATCAAGAAGATCACTGATTTCTGCTTCAAGACCAAACTCAAAAGTTTCCCGGCATTTATCAAGGTAGTCTTCACCGGATTTTTTTTCATCCCGGGAAGCAGCCTTTTCGATTTCTGCAGAATCTGGTTTTCTTGGACGGCGGGCATCGGCATATTCCTTTTCCCTGTCGTATTTATATGGTCCGGATTTTTTTGAGTCATCCTTTTTTTTCTTTTCACTTTCAAGATAGGCTTCTACAATAGGGTCTGATTTTTTTTCTGAAGTTTTATTTTCTCCAGCCTGCTTTTCATCAGCACTTACTTCTGAACCCAGACTTTCTGCAGCGTCCACAGTTTCTACTGCAGCATCCACAGCCCCTGCCCCATCACTATTACTTTCAGCAGGAGCTTCTGTCTCAGAGCCGGATTCTTCTTTTTGATCTGTAAGAAGATTATCAATTGCCTGAGGTGCAGTTGCATCCTGAGCAAAAAGACTCATACCTGTAAAAAGAAAAATTGAAGTCAGCAAAAAAATCTTTTTCATTAATTAAACCTCCCCGGAATGGAACCTGTCCAGAAACTCCTTACGGAATTCTTCAAAGCGGTCTTCATTTATTGCCTTACGAATCTGCTTAATCATATCATTTAAGAAATAAAGGTTATGGTAACTTGCCAGCATGGAAGAAAGGATTTCCTGCTCCCTGAAAATATGACGGAGATATGCACGGCTGTAAGTTCTGCAAACCTTGCAGTTACACTCAGGATCTACAGGGGTAAAGTCATGTTCATAACGCTTCTGTTTAATAGAAACCATACCCTTTCTTGTAAAGTACATACCGTGACGGGCAATACGGGTTGGCTGAACACAGTCAAACATATCAATTCCGTCCGCAACTGCTTCAAAAATATATTCAGGTGTACCAATACCCATTACATAACGGGGTTTACTTCTTGTAATAAACTGTACTGTGTACTGAAGCTTTTCTGCAAAAACATCAGCCGGCTCACCTACGCTTAAACCACCGATAGCAAGTCCAGGTGTATCAAGTTCACTTACAAACTGGGCACTTTCCTTTCTTAAGTCATCAAAAAAGTTTCCCTGTACGATAGGAAAGAGTGTACCCTGATAACCTTCTTCCTGATGTCTCTTCCATTCAGCAATGGCACGTTTAGTCCAGTCACTGGTAATCTTAAGGGCCTGTTCTGCTTCCTTACGCTTTACGTCATAACCGGTACAAACATCCAGCTGCATCTGAATATCAGAATTAAGCTTTACCTGAGTCTGAACAATATTTTCCGGAGTAAAATAATGCTTGCTTCCGTCAATGTCACTTCTAAAGGTAATTCCGTTTGGATCAATCTTTCTTAATTTAGAAAGGGACCATACCTGAAAACCTCCGGAATCTGTAAGAAAGTTACGGTTCCATTTTGTAAAGCCGTGAAGTCCCCCTCCTTCCTGAACAATATCAGCACCAGGGCGAAGGAACATATGATAGGTATTTGCAAGTATGATTTCAAAACCCATTTCTTCAAGGGAATCCTTGTCTACAGCTTTAACTGTTCCCTTAGTTCCTACCGGCATAAATACAGGAGTCTGAACATCTCCATGAGGAAGGTGAATGACACCAGTGCGGGCAAGGGAATCTTTACATTCATGATGTACTTCAAAAAAATTCTTTATCATATCTATATCCTGTTAAAAATTAAGTTCTGGCATATTTTAATAAAACAAGGCTTATTATTATAAACAAAAATACCGGGAACCAGGCACCAAAGAGAGGAGGAATAGTTCCGAATTTTGCCATAAGCATTGTAATCATCTGTGTTACATAAAATAAAACAACGGAAAGTATACTAAGAAACAAACTTATTATAAGAACGTTTTTTCTTGTTTTACCGCTTAAACCAACAGCAAGGAAAACTACTATAACAAGTACAAAAGGAAAAGAGTACTTCTTATAGTAAACAGACTTTGCTTCTGCACTTGGAAGACCTGCCTTTTCCAGATGTTTTATATAAGCCTTTGCTTCCTTTGTATTTACAGTTTCTACAGAAATAGTATTGTTGCGGAAAGTCTCCGGGCTTTCTGTAAGACGCTTAACTAAAGTCTGATCAAGTCCCTTTATTTTTACTTCTCCATTTTCGTAGCTGTACTGAGTGGCCCCGGAAAGTACCCAGTGATCAATCTGATAGCTGGCATTATCTGCAACAATAATTGCCTGAAGGTTTTTATTTTCATCCCTAAAAAGAATGTAAAGGGTAAAAAGCCTTTCAAGGGAATCATCATAATATTCAGCCTGATAAACTATCCTTCCCTCTTCTGCCATAATAACAATATTGTCATTGTTTTTGTTCTTTTCTGTTTTTAAAGCTTCCTTTTGCAGGGCTTCTTTTCTGGCAAAGGTTTTAACAACAAGATTATCTTCCAGAAAAAACATTCCAAAGCTCATGCCCAGGGCAACTAAAAGAAGAGGTGCTGCAAATTTAAAAAGTGAAACTCCGGAAGCAAAAATTGCAAGGAGCTCATTACGGGCATAAAAATCGCTGAGCATATAAGCCGTGGCAAAAAGCATGGCTATAGGAAGGGCATACCAGATTGTCTTAGGAAGATAAAGAAGCATTATCAGTCCTACAGTTTTAGAAGGAACAGATTTAGAAATATAACTCCAGAGATTCATAAGAAGATCTGTAAGGGAGAGGACAAGAATAAAAAACAAAAGTGAACCTAAAAATATTCCAAAGAATTTTTTAAGCATGTAAAAAACAAGTTTCATTTTCTTCTAAGCCTTAAGTAAAGGATAAAGCCCGCTATTCCTATAAAGAAATTCGGTCCCCACATCATCCAGAATCCGTTGTAGCCGCTTCTTAAACCAAACATCTGTCCTAAAATATTTGCAGCCCAGTACATTACTGAAATTATAATTCCAAAGATAAGTCCCAGAGTCTGTCCGTCTTTTTTTCCAAAAACCAGGGCTAAAGGAAAAGCAAGTATGGCAAAAAAGATTGAACCAAAAGGAACGGAAAATTTTTTATTATATTCCAGCTTATAGGTATTAAGCTGTTTTTTATTTGCATTAGTCAGTTTTTCCATTCTTTTAATACGATTTTTTAAATCACTGCTGGTCATTTCTCTTGGAGAAATCTGCTGACTTGTTTCCATAATGGAATCTTCAAAAACATTAAGGCGGAGTTCATCAGATACAATTACGTCAAAGTCCCTCTTCTGGTTTTTATTCATCATTAAAACAACAGGAGAAGTCATGTCCAGTTCCATAAGAACACCGTCATGGGAAGACTTTTTTACGTTAGCATCTTTAGAAACAATAAAGCGCTGGTCTTTCTTATCCTTAACGTCAAAAAAAACAAGGTCACTTACATGCTGACCGTCAACATCACCAATTATAAGGGTAGAATCATTAAGCCTCTTAATTGAATTGGATTCAAGTTCAACAGCAGGATTGGAAACGATAATTGATTTATAGAGCCTGTTGAATTTTAAAGTTCCCAGAGGAAGAAAATAATCATTCATTACAAAGCTGAAGAGGGAAATCAAAAGTCCCATAATAAGAACCGGAATAAGAAGAATACCATAACGGTGACCACTGGCCCTTAAAATAAGAACTTCGTTGTCAGTTACCATTCGACCCAGACACATAAGGAAGCCTACCAGAGTTGCAAAAGGCGCACTTTGAGAAACAACACCAGGCATACAGTAAACAATAAGCTGCAGTACGTATCTGACAGGAACCCTCTTTTTTAAAACAGTCTCTGCCATTAAAAGAAGCTGGTTAACAAAAAATACAACAAAGAAAAATAAAAAGCATACAAAGAAATATACAAAAAGTTCCTTTGCAATATACCTGACCATTATAAAACGCCTTACCGTCTGCATCCGGTAAATACGGTCTGCAAAAAAGCACATTTTTTTATGGTCACCCTTCTTACGGGCCAGATTAAAGGCAAAAATATAAATCCACTTAAGCAGGCGGAAATTAGATACTCTTGAATCAAGTATTCCCTTAAAGCCTGCATTGTTAATAGAAGAGAACAGTTTTTTTATTGCTGCAGTCAGTCCCCTGGAAAGCATTTATTTAGAAGAAACTCCCGTACTTCCAAAACCGCCGCTGCCTCTCTGTGTATCAGAAAGCTGGTCTGCCTGAATAAAATCTCCCAGAGTAACAGGAGCTACAACTATCTGGGCAATGCGGTCTCCGGAATTAATTGTAAAATCTTCACTTCCAAAGTTAGCAAGAAGAACCTTAAGTTCTCCGCGATAATCACTGTCAATTGTTCCAGGTGTATTAAGGACAGTTACACCGTTTTTAAAAGCCAGTCCGCTTCTTGGACGAACCTGGATTTCGTATCCTTCCGGGATTTCAAAAAAGAGACCTGTTCCTACAAGAGCCCTTTCTCCTTTTTTAAGTACCAGAGGTGAATCAATGAGGGCGCAAACATCTGCTCCGGCAGCCCCTGCTGTTTTGTAAGAAGGCATTACTGCCCCTTCATTTACCTTACAGTTAATTTTTACTTTCTGCTGCATGTAATTTCCTTTTTACTTTTTTTGGAAAGCTTAGGTCCGTATACAATAACCGCCTTGTTTTGAGGCAGAATAAGGGCCTTTGCCAGTTCCATTATATCATTTTTTGTAACCCCACGTATACATTCCAGGGTTTGGGCAGTATCCCTCATCTTAAAACCAAGAGAAAAGTTCTTCTGGTTACGTTTAAGGATGTATTCCATATCCCCGGAAGCAAGTATTTCTTCTCCGCACACGTGTTCTATGGCAGCATCAACTTCTTCCTGGCTCACACCATCCCTTACAATTTTTTCTACTTCTGACTGAAGGAGACAGGCAGTTTTTACAGCATTATATTCTTCAGTAGAAACACTGGCACACCAGGCTGCAGCATTTTCGTAAAAAGTAAAAAAGCTGAATACTGAATAACAGAGTCCGTTCTTTTCCCTTAAAGATTCAAAAAGACGGCTGCTCATTGTATCCCCTGCAATGGCATTAAAAACCAGCATGGTAAAGCTTTCCTTTTCTGTTAAAGGCATAAGCTGGGGATACATAAGATAAATCTGACACTGACTGAATGAAGACTTTGCAAAATCATAACCTGCATTCCATTCAACCTGACCGGAAAAATGTTTTTCCTCAGGATACATAAGGAATTTTTTATGAAGGTCAAGTTTTTCTAACTGAGACTTAATATCTTCTATATTAAAGCTTCCTGTTACAAAAACACTAAGTTCACCCTGAGCAAAATATTTTTTATACCATAAGGCAATCTGCGACCTGCTGATGGATTCAACCTGTTTTACACTGCCCCCTATAGACTTACTCAGGCTTTTATCCTTCCATACAAAATCTGCTGCTTCGTCCAGTGCACATTCTTCCGAATCGTCTTCAAGGGAAGCAATTTCACTTTGTACTACCCTCTTTTCCTTTATAAACTCTTCTTCTGGAAAATTACTCCTGGAAGACATGTCACAAAGAACTTCTACTGCATTTTTTATATTGTCCTTTAAATCAGGAACAAGGGCGTAAAGGCAGACATTTTCCCTTTCTGTAAAGGCATTGACCACTGCACCCATTCTGTCAAAAGTCCGGGTTATCTGAGTATTGCTTCTTGAATCTGTTCCTTTAAATAAAAGGTGCTCAGTTAAATGAGAAATACCCCTTTCAGATTCATTTTCATACCTGCTGCCCACATTAAAATAGAAGGCAATTGCTGCAGAAGCGGCTCCCTTTATATGTTCAGAAACCAGCACAATATTATTCTGCAAAACTTCACTCTTTATCATAGGAAAGTTAACTATAGCTGATTTTTACTCTGTTAACAATATTATTTATCAGTTTACAAATTGCACACAACTTCATAATTCATTAGAATAGTACAAGAAATATTGGAGGCATAAATATGAAGGTTTTAGTAATTGGCGGAGCCGGATACATCGGCAGCCACGTTGTAAAAGAAATGATGAAAGCTGGACACGAAGTAACTGTATTTGACAACCTTTCCAGCGGACTCAGGTGCAACCTTTTCCCAGAAAACGGATTCATCCATGGAGACATCCTTATTCCTTCAGAAATTGAAGCTGCCTTTGCACAGGGATTTGACGGATTTGTTCACCTTGCAGCATACAAAGCAGCCGGTGAATCAATGGTTAAGCCGGAAAAATATTCCGTAAACAACATTACAGGAACTATCAACATCATGAATGCAGCTGTAAAATATAACTGCAAATACATGGTATTCTCTTCATCAGCAGCAACTTTTGGTGAACCACAGTATCTTCCACTTGATGAAAACCATCCACAGAAACCAATCAACTACTATGGATTTACAAAACTCAAGATTGAAGAATTCATGAGCTGGTACGATCAGCTTAAGGGTCTTAAATTTGCAGCCCTCCGCTACTTTAATGCAGCAGGCTATGATCCAGAAGGAATTATCCGCGGACTTGAACAGAAACCGGAAAACCTTCTTCCACGTGTAATGGAAGCAGCTCTTGGTCAGAGGGAACTTAAGATTTTTGGAACAGACTATGATACCCGCGACGGTACATGTATCCGTGACTATGTTCACGTTACAGACCTTGCCCGTGCTCACGTAATGGCTCTGGAATACATCTCTAAAAAGAATGAAAGCCTTATGCTTAACCTTGGTACAGAAAAGGGAACAACTGTTAAGGAAATCATTGATGCAGCCCGCAAGATTACAGGAAAAGAAATCAAGGCAGAAGAAGTAGAACGCCGTCCTGGTGATCCTGCAAGCCTTTACACAACATCTAAAAAAGCAAAGGAACTTCTTGGCTGGGAACCAAAATATTCTGATGTAGAAACCCTTGTAAAAACAACATGGGATGTTTACACAAAATAATCATTAAATAATTTACAAAGCCGTTCACTGTTGAAGGGGACGGCTTTTTTTAGCTTCAATCAACCGGAGGAATAATTATGTCACTTGAATTCGATCAGCTTAAAAACTGGATTTCAGAACACACTAAAGATATGGTAGAACTGGAAACAATGCTCACAAAATGCAAGTCTCTTGCACCAGAAAACGGCGGAACTGGTGAGTGGGAAAAATGCAGGGTTATTGAAGAATATCTTAAAGCTGCCGGAATTAAATATTTTGAACACTACGATGCACCGGATTCAAGAGTAGCTGAAGGCAGCCGCCCTAATCTTGTTGCAACAATTCCAGGAAATAAAGATGACTATGCAATTTGGGTATGCGCCCACATGGATGTTGTACCTGTAGGAGACATAAAGGCATGGAATACAGACCCATGGACTGTTGTAGAAAAAGACGGAAAGATTTACGGCCGTGGTGTAGAAGACAATCAGCAGGGACTTTGTTCAGGCGTTCTTGCAGCCTTAAGTTTTGTAAAGCAGCACATCATTCCTGAACACACAATCAAACTCCTCTTTATGGCAGACGAAGAAGTAGGTTCCGCTTACGGAATGAATTACCTTATAAAAGAGCACTTTGATATTTTTGGAAAAAACGACCGCATCCTTATTCCTGATGGAGGAGACGAAAAAGGCGAAACTATAGAAATTGCAGAAAAAAATATTTTCTGGGTTGAATTCCACACCATAGGAAAACAGTGTCACGGCAGCCGTCCTGATCTTGGAAAGAATGCCATGATTGCAGGATGTGACCTTGCCCTTAGAATCAACAGCCTTGAAAAAACCTTCAATAAAGAAGATTCACTTTTTGATCCTCCATATTCAACCTTCCAGCCTACAAAACAGCTGGCAAATGTTGACGGTGTAAACTTTATTCCTGGAGACGATGTATTCTGCTGTGACTGCCGCATTAATCCATCTTACAGCCTTGATGAAGTAAGGGCAGAAATGAAAAAGCAGATGGCCCAGGTAGAAGAAAAGTACGGCGTTAAAATAGAAATGAAGGAACTTCAGGCAGAAGAAAGTCCTGCAACTTCTAAAGATGCCGCTGTTGCAAAGGAACTTGCCCTGGCAATAAAAAATGTTCACGGAATTGAACCTAAGTTTATTGGTATTGGCGGCGGTACAGTTGCAGCCGGATTAAGAAGTAAAGGTATTGATGCAGTTGTATGGAGCACCATGGATGAACTGGCCCACCAGCCAAACGAATACTGCATTATTAAAAATATAGCAGCTGATGCAATGACAATCGCCTGGATGGCAAGTGAGATATAATAAATGGCAGACAACGAAATTAAAACAAGAGATCAGATTCCCTCAGAATACAAATGGGACCTTACAAAGCTTTATTCAGATGAAGCTCAGTGGGAAAAAGAACTTAAAGAGATTCCTGTGCTTGCAAAAAAGTTTCTTACTTACAAAGGACACCTTGGTGACAGTGCAGAAAAACTTCTTGAAGCCCTTCATGCAGACGAAGATTTAGACCGTCTTGTAGAAAAGGTATCTCACTATGCCGGCTTAAAGAATTCTGCTGATCAGGGAGATTCAAAAGCCCAGGAAGATTTAAACAGAGTAATGATGGCTTACACAGAATGTTCAAGCCTTACTTCATATTTTGTTCCGGAACTTCTTTCCCTGCCTGAAGAAAAAATTAATGAATGGATTAAAATGCCGGGCTTTGAAAACTACCGCATTTACATTCAGAAAATCCTTCATGCAAAGCCACATACCCTTTCAGAAAAAGAAGAACGTCTCCTTGCCCTTCAGTCTGAAACTTCAGATACAGCAAGCAATGTATTCTCCCTTCTCTCTGACGTTGACTTAAACTTTGGAAGCGTAAAAGTTGACGGAAAGGATGTTCCTATTACCCACAGCACCTGGTCTTCCCTGGAAGAAAATCAGGACCGGGCTGTACGTAAGGAAACCTACGAAAAATTCTACGGAGTACATGAAGGCCATGCCAACACTCTTGCAGCCCTTTATGCAGGTTCAGTAAAGCAGGACATTTTTATTGCCCGTGCCAGAGGTTATGACAGCGCCCTTGAAGCATCCCTTTACGGAGACAAGGTTCCTGTAAGCGTTTATAAAAACCTTATTGAAACAGTACATAAAAATCTTCCTGTTCTTCACCGCTACTATGCTTTAAGAAAAAGAGTCCTTGGACTTAAAGAGCTCAGACACTATGACGTTTATGTTCCTCTTGTAAAAAGCGTAAAGGCAAATCACAGCTACGAAGAAGCAGTAGAAATTGTCCGCAATTCACTGGCAATTTTAGGCAAAGACTATACTGATACACTTTGCTCAGGACTTTTAAGCGGCTGGACAGACCGTTACGAAAACAAGGGAAAGCGCAGCGGTGCCTTCTCTTCCGGAGCCTATGACGGCTATCCATACATTCTTCTTAATTATAAAGAAGATTCCATTAGGGATGTATTTACCATGGCCCATGAAGGCGGTCACTCAATGCACTCCTGGTTCAGCGTACACAATAATCCTTTCAGGCATTACGACTACACAATCTTTGAAGCAGAAGTAGCATCTACCTTTAACGAAGAACTTGTATTTGAATACCTGCTTAATAATGCAGACAGTGATGACATGAAAAAATATCTTCTCAGCATGAGGGCATCTGACATTCTTGCTACCCTTCACCGTCAGACAATGTTTGCAGAATTTGAACTTAAGTGTCATGAGATGGTAGAAAAGGGAGAACCTTTAAGTACAGATTCCATCAGGGCAGTTTACAGAAAACTTCTGGAAGAGTATTTTGGTCCTGACATGGTATTTGAAAAATCTTCTGACCTTGAAGGCCTGCGCATTCCTCACTTTTATAATGCCTTCTATGTTTATAAATATGCTACAGGTATTTCTGCAGCCCTGGCTCTTGCAAAAAGAGTTACTGAAGGTGGAGAAAAGGAACTTAACGATTACTTTAACTTCCTTAAATCCGGAGGTTCAAGATATCCTATTGAAGCCCTTAAAGTTGGCGGCGTAGACATGAGCAGTACAAAACCTGTTCAGGATGCCCTGGATACTTTTGCAGGCCTTGTAGATAAACTTGAAAAGCTTCTGTAGATTGACTGCTGTAGATTGAAAGAAGACAAATATTCCTTTATTATTGGTGAACTATGGATTTATTAAAGAAATTAGAAGAACTTTCTCAGCGTTATAAAGTTGTAACAGAAGAAATCAGCGACCCTGACCTTGTTAAGGACCAGAAAAAATACAAGGACATCATGAGAGAAAATCAGTATCTGTCTGACCTTATGGAATTGTATGCTGACTATAAAAAAGTTCTCAGCGGAATTGAAGATGCCAAGATGATGATTACTGCAGAAGATGATGCAGAAATGAAGGAAATGGCCCGTGAAGAACTTAAGGAACTGGAAGAAAAGCAGCCTCAGATAGAAGAAACAATTAAGCTTAAGCTTATTCCTCCTGATCCACTGGATGAAAAAAACATCATTCTGGAAATCCGTTCAGCAGCTGGTGGAGACGAAGCTTCCCTCTTTGTAAGGGATATGTGGGAAATGTACTGCCACCTTTGCGAAAAGAAAGGCTGGAAGTACGAAACAATGGAAGCTCAGGAAACAGAAGTTGGCGGCTTTAATAAAATCGTTACTTCAATTACAGGAAAATTTGTTTACGGAACCCTCCGTTTTGAATCAGGAGTTCACCGTGTACAGCGTGTTCCTGCAACAGAAAGCCAGGGCCGTCTTCAGACATCTACTGTAACAGTTGCAGTTCTTCCGGAAGCAGAAGAAGCTGATATTAAAATAAATCCAGGTGATGTTCGTGTAGACGTAATGCGTGCCGGCGGACCAGGTGGCCAGTGTGTAAATACTACAGACTCTGCAGTACGCCTTACTCATATTCCTTCAGGTATTGTTGTAATCCAGCAGGATCAGAAAAGCCAGATTAAAAATAAAGAAAAGGCATGGCAGGTTCTCAGGGCCCGCCTCTTTGATCTTGAACAGAGCAAGCTTGATGCAGAACGTTCAGCTTCAAGAAAGAGCATGATTGGTAATGGTGACAGATCAGAAAAAATCCGCACCTACAACTATCCTCAGGACCGTGTAACTGATCACCGCATTAACTTAAGCGTACACAACCTTCCTGGCTTTATGATGGGCAACATGGACGAAATGCTTGATGCCCTTAACGTTTACGCAAAGGAAGAAAAGTTCAACGAAATAGACGCCTGATCAAATGACAGTAGCAGAAGCAAAAGTTTACGGAAGTAAAGTTTTAAGCCAGTCACCTTCTCCCCAGCTGGATGTTACTGTCCTTCTTCAGGAGATAACCGGTCTTGATAAAACAAAACTTCTTTTTTCAAGAGAAAGGCTTCTCAGTAAAGAAGAAGAAGAGCTTTATAAAGACTGGTTATCAAAAAGACAGACAGGGCTGCCTGTAGCCTATATCACTCAAAAAAAAGAATTCTACGGCTACGATTTTTACGTTACACCTGACGTTCTTATTCCAAAAGCAGACACAGAGATTCTTGTAGAAAAGGCCCTGGAAATACTGGAAGAAAAAATTAATTCCAAAATCAATCAAAAGATTCTTTCTATTTGCGACATGTGCTGTGGCAGCGGCTGTATTGCCTTAAGTGTATTTAAAAGTGCCCTTGAGAATAAAATAATCACAGAAGAAAACATGCCCCTTTTTATACTGGCAGATATAAGCAGTAAAGCCCTGGATGTTGCAAAAGAAAACAGCCGCCGACTTCTTACAGAAAAGCAGGCTCAAAACATCAGGTTTATACAGACTAATCTTTTTGACCAGGTAAACAGAAATTTTGACCTGATACTTACCAATCCCCCATACATACCTTCTCCACTGGCAAAAGACCTTCTTAAAGACGGCAGAAGTGAACCCCTTCTTGCTTTAGACGGAGATATTGATATTGAAGGAAATCCTACAAAAGAAAATGACGGGCTGGGAATAATCAGAAACCTGCTGCCCCAGGCCTACAGTCATCTTGAAGCAGGAGGAGCCCTCCTTTGTGAAAGCGGAGAATACAATGCAGAAGAAACCTGCCGCATTTTTAAAGAGACAGGCTTAAAGGAATGTAAAATTCACAAAGACCTTGAAGGCCAGCTCAGGGTAACGGAAGGCTTTAAAAGCTTTAGCGAATCTTTTTAAACTTATTCTTTTCTATCTGAAGGTTTTTTGCCTTCTGCTTTTCTGCAGCCTCTTTTAATTCAGCCTTAGACTGCTCATGATTCTCTCCCTTTGTAGCCCAGCTTACGTCAATGATACGGTTCTGGATGTTAGGAATACGAAGGAAGGTAAGACAGTTTGCCGAATGAATTACCAGCCCCTTTTTATGAGAAACATAACCTACAATAGGATCCCCTGGTTCAGGCTTACAGCACTGGGCAATATTTACAAGGAAGTTATCAGATCCTTCTACACGGATTTTTCCTGTATAGGCAGTCTGATTCTTTTTGGAAGACTTATGTTTTTTTTCTTCTGCCAGACGTTCAGCCACCTGCTTTGAGTGAAGGGTGTTGGCAATAATTTCTGCCTGTCTTTTTGCCTCTGCTTCTTTATCAATAAAAGTAGGATCATTTTCTACAAGCCAGCTGTGAATCTTCTGACGGGCCTTTGATGTATGAACAGCCTTTAACTGAGCCTGAGTTGGATGAGCCTGAGGATTTGTAAGTATCTCTACAATCTGTGTATTTTTAAGGGGAGCCGTAAGCTGAATGATTTTTCCGTCAGCCTTGGCACCTACAATTTTTTCTCCTACACCGGAATGTACTGCATAGGCAAAGTCTATGGCATTGGCACCACAAGGAAGTTCCTTAACGTCACCCATAGGAGTAAATACGTAAATGGAATCACCTAAAAGTTCATTCTTTAATTCAGCAAAGAAATTTTCATCAGTAAGGTGTTCATCACGTAAAGCCCTGAGCTGGTTAATAATACTAAGGTCTTCTGCCTTAACCATGTCATGGTTAGTACCCTTCTTGTAAAGCCAGTGGGAAGCAACTCCGTGTTCAGCCACGTTGTGCATTGCATAGGTTCTTATCTGAATCTCAAGAGGACGGCCTTCACAAATTACAGTTGTATGAAGGGACTGGTAACCGTTGGCCTTAGGCATGGCAATGTAATCCTTAAACCTTCCGTCCATAGGTTTCCATATACCGTGAACTATACCAATAAGGGTGTAGCACTCAGCATTTGTTTCACAGAGAATCCTTAAGGCAAAGAGATCGTAAAGTTCATCTACAGATTTATTACGCTTGCGCATTTTCTGATAGATTGAATAAAAATGCTTGGCACGGCTTTTAATCTGTACGTTTATACCCAGCTTTTCTGTGGCGGTGTAAATCTTTTTTACAGCCCTTTCAAGGTACTCCGAACGCTCTGCCTTTTTTGCAGCAACAATTGTCTTTATCTGCTGAAAGGCATCAGGGTTGGAATACTTAAGGCTTAAATCTTCCATCTCACTTTTTACGTCACTCATACCAAGCCTGCTGGCAAGAGGACACCAGATATCGATTACTTCTTTGGCAACAGCCCTCTGGGCTTCTTCGCTCACAGACTTTAAGTTACGCATACGGTCCAGTCTGTCTGCAAGTTTTACAAGAATAACACGGATATCATCTACCATGGCAAAAAGCATCTTGCGGATAGCATCTGCCTGCTGAAGAGTCTGACTTTTAATTTTAAGATTGGTAATTTTTGAAGTACCGTAACAAATACGGGCAATGTCAGCACCAAACTTTTCTTCGATTTCTTCGCTGCATTCCGGAACAGCTTCCACAAGATTATGAAAAAAGCCTGCACAGATTGCTTCGCAGCCTAAGTGACTGTCTGCCAGACAGGCTGCAACCCTCATAGGATGAAGATAATAAGGCTTACCGCATTTTCTTTTTAATTCAAAAGTCTTGGAAATAAGATATTCCCAGGCACTGCGGATTTTTTCTTTATCATCCTCAGTATAGTTGTCACCATAACGGGAAAAAAAAGTATTAATGAGGATATCCGGGTCTGTAACTAAAGTATTTGTTTCAAAGCTTTCTTCTGCCATCTATAAAACTATACAACGTTACAGCAGTAAATTACAAGAATAATCTGCCTAATTATTTTTATAAGTGGCAAGATAGTCCCTTGACAAGAGACTGCTTACAGTCTGACGGGTCATAAGGGTTTCTTTTGCACAGATAAGGCCGTAGTGAACACACTGCTTAAGGCTTTCTCCAGTAAGGTAACCGGTAAGGAAGCCGGAAGCAAGGGCATCCCCTGCACCAATAGTGTCTACAATTGTATAAGGTGTGTATGGAGGAGCGTTATAGGTTTCTCCGTTAATGCGGACCATAACTCCCCTGTCCTCAAAAGTAATGATAAAGTCCCTGTAACCTAAGGCCTGCATTTTATCTGCAGTTTCAAGATCCGGAGTTGCTGTCTCTCCAATAATAGCCTGAGCTTCGTATTCATTGCAGGCAAAAAGATTTACAAGTCCTGCATATTTCAGGCTGCGGCGGGCTATATCAGGAGCTGTTGCATTCTGGAATATAAAAAGATCAGGATGGTCTTTTTTATAGGCATAGATTTCTGCAAAAGTTTCTTCACTGATATTTGAATCAAGTACAAGGGTTTTAATATTTTCTTTTTCTATGAATGCCTTTACCTGCTCGTCAAAAACAATTTCACTTAAAACCTTAGTGCTGTAAATACAGGATGAATGGGAGTTTGGCTTGGACATAACGGAAAAGAGGGCTGTCTCATGCTGACTGCTTACCCTTAAAAGTTCGGTGTTTATTTTTTCTGCTTCAAGACCGGCCTTAAGATAATCACCAAAAATATCGTTTCCTACAACAGAATAAATTGAAGTATCAAAACCAAGGTGCTTAAGGTTAATGGCCATTCCCCTGCCTACACCTCCCGGAACCAGTTCTATAGTTCCGTCACGATAAGCCTCTGTATCATCATCAAGCATACTGAATGCCTTTATGTCTACTGAAACGTTTCCGATGCACAAAATCTTATGATGGTTTTCCATAAAAAATAAAACTCCTGATTTATTATACAGCATCTTTATAAAATCACTGCTGTTTATTTTTTAGCACAAGCCAGTCCTGATTCTTATTTATCCGGAATTAAGGCAGGGCATAATCTTAAAAACATTTTTCTTTATTAACTTTTATCCAAAAAAATCAACGGCCCGGATCCCTGATCTGACCTTCTACATATCCTGAATTTTTTGACCTGAGCAAAGTACCGTAAGGAATATCCTGTCCGGTATAAATTACACATGGATGATCTGCACAAACCCAGTTGTAAACTTCTCCAGTATTTGGATTAACAAGCTTAAAGTCATCCTGAGTAATTTTTTTACCATTAATATCAGGACTTACAAGTTCCAGCTCTGTATTTTTATCAATCATGTTAAGGGGATTAAGGGGATACATCTTCCAGCCTTCTACCTTTTCTACATAAGGAAGGTACTTGTCCGGCATTTTTTCTACCCTTAATTTAAATGCATCCTGAGCCTGCTGACACATGGAATTATATTCATCATCCCTGGCCTTTTTCATTTCTGCAGCCTTATTAAGAATCCACTCTTCTTCTTTAGCAGGAAGGGCATCAGATATTTCTGCTGCAAGTTCCCAGGGACTGTCACTGGCACCGCTTACGGTTTTATCTGCCTCCGTTTTGTCAAAGTAAAAGGCTGTAGTAAAGGCACGGTGACTTACTTTATAAAGTTCATCAATAAAAGGACGGGCTTCTTCCTGAGAAAGTTTACCATCAAGGGCATCCAGGGCTTTTCTGTAGGCACGGGTTATCATGGCAACATAATAAACACTCTTCATGCGGCCTTCTATTTTAAGGGAATCAACTCCGGCTTTTTTTAGTTCTGCAAGATGATCTATCATGCACAAATCTTTTGAAGAAAGAACGGCTGTAAAATTTTCACCCTCGTATACAGGAAAATATTCATCAGGGCGTTTGTGTTCCCTTAAGACAAGGTCTCCTGACTGGGCAATAGTCTTTCCTATATCTTCTCCCTTACCAGGAGCCATTACATCATAGTCCCAGCGGCAGGTATGAGAACAGAAACCACTCTGAGCACTTCTTCCGTTAAGGTAGGCACTCATAAGACAGCGGCCGGCATAGGCAATGCACATTGCTCCGTGAACAAAGCATTCAATTTCCATATCAGGAACTGCATCCTTAATTTCTGCAATTTCCTTTAAAGAAGCTTCACGACCCATTACAACCCTGCTGAATCCAATGGACTTGTACATCTTTACGGCTTCACGGTTCATGCAGGAAGCCTGAGTTGAAAGGTGAAGTTCAGCACCAGGAAAATGTTTCTGCAAAATTGGAACTATACCAAGATCCTGTACAATAAAGGCATCTATAGGATACTGTTTAAAATAATCTATTTCTGACAGCAGTCTGTCTATCTCGTCATTATGAAAAGAAATGTTAAGGGCACAGTGAAGTCTTTTGCCAGGAAACTTTGCCTTAAGCTCCTGGACCTTCTTATATTCATCCTGATAAAAATTATCAGCCTTAACCCTTAATGAAAAATTTTTAAGTCCTATATATGCAGCATCGGCACCATAGGTATAGCAGTACTTTAACTTATCAACGTTTCCCGCCGGGGAAAGAAGTTCAATTTTACCCATAAAAAACCTGTATCCTGATTATTCCGTTACGTTATTTCTTTTAAGGAGAAGTTCCCTCTCCCTGATTTCTGATTCGCTTTCTGTTTTTTTAGTAAGGTAAGCTCCTACCCTGTTTACTGCAAGATGAGCTTCCCTGATATATTCGTCTGCAAGCTGGAACATGAACATCATGTCGTCAACAATATCCAGTGTACACTCAACACCGGAGCGCTCCAGCATATCGTCAAAGGTCTTTACCTGTTCAATGAAAAGTTCCCTGCTGCCACACTGAATGTAAACAGGAGGAAACTTAGAAAGCTTGTCCCTGTCAATTTTTAAAGGAGATACTTCCGGATTTGTATAGTTGGATTCGTAGGTATAAAATTCAACAGCCCTCTTTACACTTTCTCCAGTTAAAACTTCATCCTTTGCATGACGGCCAAAAATATAACTGTCAGGAGAAAAATCCAGCCATGGAGAAAACAAAAGAAGCATGGAAATCCTGCTAAAGCTTTTTTCCGGAAGTTCCTGTAAAAGACCGCAGGCAATACTTGCTCCACTGGAATCAGCTGCAACTGTAAGGTTAAGGTCGCTCTTTTTATTTTTAAGGCTACATTCGATTTCTTCCTGAATGAAAAAACTTCTGAACACGCTCTGTAAATCTTCGATTCCTGAAGGAAATGAATATGAAGGAGGTAAACGAAAATCAGGAACAAGAACACGGCAGTTTGCAGCATTTGCAAGACTGGCAGCAAAACTTCTGTAAGCAGCAGAAGAGCCTCCTGTAAAACTTCCCCCGTGAATGTAAATCATAACTTTACCGGATGTATACATTTCCGGTATAAGCATATCGCACATTACTCCGCCATAGTCCCGTCTTGAACACTCCACATTATTTGGCAGAACTACAGTAGAAAAAGTATCTTCAATCTTTTTACGAAATTTCTCTACCTCGCCCTTAGGACTTATGATAAGAGAACGTAATTTTTTCAAAGCCGCTTTTCTGTTGTTAGAGGAATCCATATCTACTCAGTATAGCAAAGTAAGAGAATTTTTGCTATGCTTTAATCATGCCAATTAAGATAGATGCAGATTTACCGGCAAGGGAAATCCTTACTAAGGAAAATATTTTCGTAATGACGGAAGACCGGGCTAAACAGCAGCAGATCCGTCCTTTAAAAATAGCTATAGTTAATCTCATGCCTACCAAGGAAGTAACGGAAACCCAGCTTTTACGCATGCTTTCCAACACTCCTCTTCAGATAGACATCTCTCTTGTTCAGATGAAGGGTCACACTTCAAAAAACACGGCAAAAAATCACCTGGACAGATTTTATATTTCTTCAGACAAACTTCGTACAAAAAAGTTTGACGGAATGATTATTACAGGAGCCCCTGTAGAGCAGCTGCCCTTTGAAGAAGTTGACTACTGGAATGAGCTTTGCAAAATCATGGACTGGGCAAGAAAAAATGTTTTCTGTACCCTTTACATCTGCTGGGGTGCTATGGCCGGACTTTACCACCTTTACGGAATCAACAAGCATGAAGTAAAGGAAAAATTTTCCGGCATTTACAAATCCAGGCTTCTGACTCCAAAAGATCCTTTAATGAGGGGCTTTGATGATTACTTTCCTGTTCCAACTTCCCGCTACACCTATATCAGCAGTGAAGAAGTAAAAAAATGCAGGGACCTGGTCCTTTTAGCTGATTCAGAAAAAACAGGAGTTACAATAAGCAAGTCTAAGGACGGCCGTTCAATTTTTATGACAGGCCATCTTGAATATGACACTGACACCCTTGCAGGAGAATACAAAAGGGATTTAAAGAAGGGAATAAATCCTCATCTTCCTCAAAATTACTTTACAGATGACGATCCTTCAAAACCTGTTTATTCAACCTGGAGAAGTACAGCCCATCTTTTTTATTCAAACTGGCTTAACTACTACGTTTACCAGGAAACTCCTTACCGCCTTAAGGAAATCTCTGAATAAAAAAATTCACCTGCAAAAAAAAGCTGCCCTGCTTTTAAGTGAAGACGCTTCACAAAAAAGAGGACAGCTTTTTTTATTGAATCAATTATTATGCTATTTTTCTACGTGAATAAAGGTAAGCTCATGTTTATTGTAACCTAAGTGAACTACCTTACTGTCAGGAATGGCAGCAAACTGAGCAACTAAATCCCAGTCAATTTCGCCCTGCATTTTTATGGTACAAATCATCTTTTTTGTACGGCCGCTTTCAAGCCAGGTTTTAATCCAGGATAAAAGACGTTCAGGGTAACAGATAACATCACTAAAAACCCAGTCACAGTCCCCTATTTCTTCCGGAGTAAGGGTAAAGGCATCATGGGCTGCAAAAGTAACCTTAGGATTATTCATAAGGCTGTCTGCTAAAGGAGCCCTGTCTACGGCATAAACCTGGGAGCCCAGATTTACAAGAACATAGGTCCAGCCACCAGGACAGGCTCCTGCTTCAAAACAGCGGGATTTTTCAGAAGGAAGTTCAACATCAAAAAAGTAAGAAGCAAGACTAAGGCTTTCCTGAATTTTAAGGTAGGCCCTGCTTGGTGGATTTTCATGATCTTCATTAAAAATAAGACTGCCTGCAGGAAGGGGACTTGTGGTAGAAGCAGAAGCAATAAGTGTGTGTTCATCAATAAGGGTGTAAAGACCAATTGGAGAAGAAGGAATCTTTACCGGAAAATTTCTGTTCTTTAAATTTACATAGGGAAGTTTTTCCTGAATAAGCTGAGCCCTTCTAAAACAGGTGTACTGGTAAGGAGCCCAGGACCTTTGAATTTCCTTTAGGGCAGAAGCTGCATCTCCAATGGAATCAAACTTTAAGAGAAAAGGTTCCGTCATTACGCTTCTTGCAAAATATGGAACTTCATTAAAATCTTCTATATAAATAAGGTCTCCGTAATGTACAGCCTTGTTAAGGGAAGCAGAAAAACGCCTGGACAATTCAGAGAGAAGCATGGATTTTTTTTCCGGAAAAGCAAGAAGGGCCCTGCCTGTTAGTTTTGTAATCTGATATGACATTTAAATAAAATCTACGTTTGTAGTAATAAGAAGATTCCTCATCTGAGCCTGGCTGCTGGAATTCTTCATGTGATGAATATATTCATTTAAAAGAGGAGTATCTGGAGAACGAAGAATTCTGAAACCAATATAAGTCTCGTTGGATTCGTCTTTTTTCCACTGAGGATGTACTACTAATTCGAGCTGTTCCACAATACCTGTATGAGAAAGATTAATCTTAACGTTGTAATCCTTTTCCATATCAACAAGAGTATTTACTGGAAAATGCATTTTACAGCCGGAAGCACTTATGTCATCAAGCATTCCCGGATAGGCACATATACCATCTGCTGTTACACGGCCGACCTCATCAAAACGCTCGTCCGTTCTATGTTCCTTTTTCATAGTAATAAAATTATGAACTTTTATAGATTGACATGTCAAGCACTTATGACAAAAAGGAAAATTCTGTCATAAAAAATCCTTTCTTTAAAAAATTTAAGTCCACTAAAAAAATTAATTCAGGCAAAAAAAATACCCTGATTAAAAACTATATTAAAAGCTAAAATCAGGGCACCTTTTATAAAAATTTTACTATTTTTTATTTCTGATATCCAATTGAAGAAGTATCAACTATACCTGCTGCAAGAGAAGCAACTTCTTCTGCAGAAAATACTCTTGTTGCAATAAAGATATCGTCCATGCTTCCTTTAAACATAGGATCGTTCCAGTTGGATTTTCCTACATAAATACCTTTTACGCTGGCAAGAACTTTCTGTGGACTTACACCAATTGAAAGTTTCTGGGAAAGCTTTCCGTTTACATAGATAACTGCATTCTTTTCGCCAAAGGTTACTGTAACATTTGTCCATTCATTTACAGGAGGAAGGGGTGCAAGGGCACTGGCTCTTCCTGCTGCAAGACGAAGGGCTTTTGTTGCCTGATCATAGCCCAGCCATACGTCACAATCTGAACCGTTACCAAAGTCAAAGATACGTTCCCAGTAAGACCAGCTTTCAGCTTTAATGTTTACGGAAAAAGTAAGTCCCTCACCTTCAAGGATTTTTTTATCAAGCTCAAGGTAATCATCCTGTCCGTCAAAAACAAGGGCCTGACCATTTAAGCCTTCTCCTTTAACAGGGCTTCCCTTATATGTAAAGCCGGCTTCATTTTCTGAATCAAAGGTCAGATACAAAACAGCTGATTCTTCTGCATTAACAGCAAATTTTTTTGCTGAAGATTTTTTTGCAAAAACAGGAAGGCTTCCTGCAAGAAGAGCTGCACTTACAAGTACAATAGATTTTAATTTCATATAAACCACCTTTATTGTTCTCTTTTCTTCTATAATAAAACGCAGAAAAGGAAATGTAAATAAAAAAATCCCCCTGGCAGTTATGATATAAACAAGTCGTCAAACTGCAGGCTTTAACCTAAAGCCTTCCTTTAAACTTTTTAATTAATATGTTAGTAATTAGCTATGGTTAGTAGAAAAGAAATATTTGAAAGAGAATTTCTGGGTAAACTTTTTAAGCTTGCCCTTCCTATAGCATTCCAGAGCCTTATGCTTTCTGCAGTTGCTGCCTGTGATGCAATCATGCTTGGAAATGTTGAACAGGACATGATGTCCGCAGTTTCACTGGCAACACAGATTCAGTTTATACAGAACATGATTATTTTTTCTGTAACTGGAGCCGAGTCGATTTTAGGAGCCCAGTACTTTGGAAAAAAAGACCTTAAGTCCCTTAATGATATTTTTCTTATAAGCTTAAGGATAAATGTACTTGCCTGCCTGCTTTTCTTTGTGCTTTGTGAATTCTTTCCGGAAAACCTTATGTTCATTTTTACCGACAAAGAGGAGCTTATAAAAATAGGTGCCGGCTATCTTAAAATTGCAGCCTGGTCTTATCTTATTACTGGAGTATCCCAGTGCTACCTTACCATGATGAAGATTTCTGACAATGCAAAGGAAACTGCAGTTATCAGTGCCGGCACTGTTATTCTTAATATAGGCTTAAATGCAGTCTTTATCTTTGGTCTTTTTGGTTTTGAAAAAATGAATGTTAAGGGAGCTGCCCTGGCAACCCTTATTGCAAGAATCGTTGAACTAGTCTGGTGTCTTCTGTCTTCATTCAAAAAGAATTTTATCAGGCCTGATTTAAAAAAGATATTTAAATTCAATCCTCAGCTGGAAAAGGATTTTGTAAAGTACACCCTGCCCCTTTTAGGAGCTTCCCTTTTCTGGGGAACAGGCTTTACTTCCTATACAGCATTTATGGGACATTTGGGAAAGGATGCTGCAGCTGCAAACTCAGTAGCAAGTGTTGTCCGTGACCTTGTATGCTGCTTCTGCAACGGTCTTGCTTCAGGAGGTGGAATTCTTGTAGGAACCCAGCTGGGTGCCGGAAAACTTGATACAGGTAAATCTTACGGAGACAGGCTTCTTGTAATAGCCTTTGTCCTGGGCTTTATTTCTACCTTTATAATGCTGGGCCTTACTCCCCTTGTTCTGGATTTTGTAAAGCTTACACCACAAGCAAGAGAACTTTTAAAGGGAATGATGATTATTATGGCAGTCTATATGATTGGCCGTACGGTAAACTCCGTTCTTATAAACGGAATCTTTGACTGCGGTGGAGATACCATATTTGACGTTTACTCCCTGGCAGTCTGCATGTGGTGTATTGCAGTTCCCCTGGCAGCAGCCGGCACCTTCTTTTTTAACTGGCCTGTTCTTCTGGTTTATGCCTGCACCTGTCTTGATGAAGTGGGAAAAATTCCATGGGTACTTCACCACTACAGAAAATACAGGTGGGTTAAGGATCTGACCAGATAAGATAGCCCAAAGAATGACACGGCATTAAAAAAGTGATACTATATTCATCATATTTTTTTCAGGAGATGAATGATGTCATATCCATTCAAAAACATAGAGCCTAAATGGCAGAAATACTGGGATGAACACAAGACTTTTAAAACAAAGGAAGATGAAAGTGTTCCAAAAGACAAGAGACGCTACGTTCTGGACATGTTCCCTTACCCAAGTGGAGCAGGTCTTCATGTAGGACATCCTGAAGGTTATACAGCAACTGATATCTGGTGCCGCTACCTCCGCATGAAAGGTTATAATGTACTTCATCCAATGGGATACGACGCCTTTGGTCTTCCTGCAGAAAACTATGCCATTAAAACAGGAACCCATCCTTCAACAACAACAAACGCAAATATTGAACATTTTACCCAGCAGATTAAAGCCCTGGGATTCAGCTATGACTGGGACAGGGAAATCCGTACCTGTACTCCGGACTACTACAAATGGACTCAGTGGATTTTCCTTCAGCTTTATAAAAAGGGACTTGCCTACGAAGCAGAAACACCTATTAACTGGTGTCCAAGCTGTATGACAGGTCTTGCTAACGAAGAAGTTAAGGAAGGTCACTGTGACCGTTGTGGTGCTCAGGTTACCCACAAAACAATCCGCCAGTGGATTTTAAAAATTACAGCTTATGCAGAACGCCTTATTGAAGACCTTGATGATCTTGACTGGCCGGAAAGCGTAAAGCTTATGCAGAAAAACTGGATTGGTAAATCAGAAGGTGCAGAAGTAAACTTTACTGTTGCTGATAAAGACGGAAAGGCTACAGACACAACCCTTACAGTATACACAACAAGATGTGATACCCTCTTTGGTGCAACATACATGGTTGTTTCTCCTGAACATCCTATGATTGACAAACTTACAACTGCTGAACAGGCAGATGCAGTTAAAGCTTACCGCGAACAGGCAGCTAAAAAATCTGACCTTGAACGTACAGACCTGGCAAAAGACAAGACTGGTGTTTTCTCAGGAAGCTATGCAATTAATCCTGTAAACGGAAAACTTATTCCTATCTGGGTTGCAGACTACGTTCTTATTTCTTACGGTACAGGTGCCATTATGGCCGTTCCTGCCCACGATACCCGTGACTGGGAATTTGCAAAGAAATTCAATCTTCCAATTATTGAAGTATTAAAATCAGAAGTTGATGTTCAGACTCAGGCCTGGACAGAAGACGGAATCCATGTTAATTCAGAATTCCTTGACGGCCTTAACAAAAAGGACGCCATTGCAAAGATGCTCGAATTCCTTGCAGAAAAGGGAATCGGTAAAAAGGCTGTAAACTATAAACTCCGTGACTGGGTATTCAGCCGCCAGCGTTACTGGGGTGAACCAATTCCTCTGGTACACTGCCCTGACTGCGGAACAGTTGCCGTACCGGAAGAAGAACTTCCTCTTGAACTCCCTGCAGTAAAAACCTACCAGCCTACAGGAACAGGTGAATCACCTCTTGCTGGAATTGACTCATGGGTAAACTGCAAATGTCCTAAATGCGGAAAGCCTGCAAAGCGGGAAACAAACACAATGCCTCAGTGGGCAGGAAGCTGCTGGTACTACCTGCGCTATATTGATCCTACAAACGAAAAATCTTTCTGTGACAAGGCAAAGGAATCTTACTGGATGCCTGTAGACCTTTACGTTGGTGGTGCAGAACATGCAGTACTCCACCTTCTTTATGCAAGATTCTGGCACAAGGTTCTTTATGATCTTGGTGTAGTTTCTACAAAAGAACCATTCCAGCGCCTTATTAACCAGGGTATGATTACTTCTTTTGCATTCCAGAGAAAGTCAAAGTCACTGGTTGCAGTAGATGCTGTAGAAGAAAAAGACGGTAAATACTATGCAAAGGACGACGGAGAAGAACTTGAACGTGTAATTGCAAAAATGTCCAAGTCCCTTAAGAACGTTGTTAACCCTGACGAAATGATTGACAGCTATGGTGCAGACAGTGTGCGCATGTACGAAATGTTCATGGGACCTCTCACAGTTTCAAAGCCATGGAACACTCAGGGTCTTATTGGTATTAACCGCTTCCTTGATAAGGTATGGTCAATTTCTGAAAAAGAAATGTCAGATATTGATATTACAGGAAAACTCGAAGACAAGGCTCTTGTTTCCCTCCGCAAGACTTATGCAAAAACAGTAGCAAAAGTTACTAAGGATACAGAAAACCTTGACTTTAATACTGCCATCAGTCAGATGATGATCTTTATTAATGAATGTTCAAAACTTGACTCTGTACCTAAGGCTATGTGGGAAGGCTTTGTTCTTATGCTCAGCCCTTATGCTCCTCACCTTGGTGAAGAACTCTGGGAAAAACTTGGTCATAAGGAATCAAATGCTTACGAAAAGTGGCCTGAGTTCAGCGAAGAATTCTGCAAGGAAGACACAAAGGAATTCCCTGTAATGATTAACGGAAAGCTTCGTGATAAGTTTGAAGCAGCTCCCGGCACTGATGAAGAAACCCTTAAGAAGATGGCTTTTGAAACAGAAGGCTTTAAAAAGTTTACAGAAGGAAAAACAGTTGCCAAGGTAATTGTTGTAAAAGACAAGCTTGTTAACATCGTAGCAAAATAAGTGAATTAAATTAAAACAATTCACACAAAAAAAAGGCAGAATGGAAAGCTTCTTTAATTTGAAGTTTACTCCACTCTGCCTTATTTTTTTATAACCGAAAAAAAATTATTTTGATTTAAGGGCCTGATATTCTTCTTTAGAAATAATTACTACCTCAGATCTTTTTGGTTTACGGCCGCAGCATTTTTCTTCAATACAGAAACCTGCAGCTTCACACTTTGGTAAGAAATAGTTTTCTGCAATGTACTTCCATTCTTCAGAATAATCAGAAAGTACCTTTTTAATTTCTGAAGAAAGGGCACGGATTTCTTTGTAGGCTCTGGTGCAGAGTCTCATTTCCATAAAGTGAATGAGGGCACGGAGATTTATTTTAAGAACGATTTTTGTATCCATTCCAAGGGGAAGAAGATTTGCTGCATCTTCTTTAGAAACACCGCTGTCTAATAAAGCGCTGTAGCTTTTTGCAATAGCATCCATACAGCCATCATATTCTTTTTTCTGTTCATCACTGGCAACTGTAGAAGGAGTGTAATACTTAAAGTCTTCCATGTTTACGTAGCGGGTGCTTTCCTGAAGACGGGTTGTTCCGATTATATGGGTATAAAGTTCACGAATACATCTTGCTGAATAACCTGAAATTACAAGTTCTGCATCTGCATATTCCATTACGCGGCCGTGACCGGAAGAAATACAGCTGATTGCACGTTTACGGTTTTTTTCCGGATTATCTACGGGACTGTTCCAGCAGATGCCTGCTACCATTCCAATATGCTCTAAAGGATTTTTTTCTGTAATGCTTAGAATCTCTACCATTAGGACAGTATACCGCAAAGACTCATTTGTGTCATTTGTCCCTGCGGCATATTTTAACTAATTAAAATTTTGGTTTTGCACCTGCAGGCGGTTTACCAGGCCTTCCCTGCTTTTGAGTTTTTACAGGAGTCACTTCTTCCCAGGTCATTTCTATTCCGATAATTTTTCCACCATCGGCAAGATTAATAACCTTGTTGCCTAAAGCCTTGTTCTCTTCTGCATTCTTATTGTAAAAGAGGGTATAACCATTGGACTTAATGTTTGCAAAAGATGAATCTCCGTCTGAGAGAATATTTACATAGGAATTTGCTGTTAATTCAACAGTGGCATCCTTAGAAATATTCAAGTTAACAGGACCGGATTTTTCTTCGTTAATTGAACCCTTAAAGCTTGTGCCATTTTTAAGATTCATTGTTATCTTACTGATTGAATCTGTAATTACCTTTCCGGCAAGCTGCTGATTTTGAGCATTAAACTCAAGAGTTCCGCCGTTAGCTCCCTGTTTTCCCCAGCCTCTTGATGAATAATTCTGAGTAACCTGAAGAAGAATACCGGAAGAATTTACAAGCTCAGTATTGGAAAGATTTATTTTTGCATCAGTATTTGTTACGTAAAAGAAAGCTCCGTCAGAATTGCTGATAAGTCTTGAATTGCTGGCACTGAATACTGAAGTACCCCTGTTTGCATCACCACTCATACTCTGGTAAAGCATTATGCCGCAGCCAGTATCCCTTCTTGAATCAGTACCCCCTGAAATCTCTGAATCAGTAATGGATATGGAATTTTTTCCTTCGATAACTGCAATTTCTGAACCTGTAGCACTGCCTGTAATATTTGCAACACGAATATTACCTGTTGAATAAATTACAGGAGAACCCTGGCCTGCTGTTGAAGCCTTACCTGAATCTACAATAATGTTGCCTTCTCCCCTGTCTGTTGCAAAAGCTGCACAGTGAGCACCCTTAGTAGTAATGTCTACATTTTTTGCTTCTACTGTTCCACCGTAAGTTGCATCAAGACCTCTGGAAGAATCTTCATCTGTCTGAATTTTAATTCCGTCTATTGTTATACGGGAACCTTCTCCTGTTGCAAAAACCGCATTTGAACCTTCTGCAATTGTACGGATTGTAACATTGTTTAATTGAAGATTTGCTCCGCTTTTTGCTACAACTGCTGCATTAAGTCCATAGAAGTTACTCTGTCCAACCTTGGAAGTATCTCCCTTTTTTTTATTTAAAGTTGAATCCGACAGAGATGCCTTAATCCCATCTTCTGCAAGAAGAACACTCTGATCCTGACTTTTTGATGTGAACTTAACTCCGGTAAAAGAATCTCCATCTTCCAGAACTTTTACTGCCTTAAGGTCAGGTTCCTTTTCGTCAGCCACTGTTCCAAAACCGTCTCCCCCCTTACCATTACCTGGTTCAAAATCACCATCCATATCAAAAGCTCCTGGAGGTGGAGGAGGAAAATCATCTTCAGAAAAATCCTGACCGCTTGCAAGGGAAAGAGCAAGGGTTGATGTTAAGATAAATGTTAATATTCTTTTCATTTATAACTCCTGTAATGCTTTTTTTCAGACTTATAGGATTGTCCCCGCCTGATAAATCCATCTTAGGAGGCAAATTTAAATGTAGGCTTAAAAAATATGATAAATAATTGTAATAAGAATAAACTTTTTGTTATCAGGGCAAAAAAAAGACTACCCTCTAATGTGACCGTTCATTAAAAGGCAGCCAAAGGATTTAGTTTATGATTTATACAAATCATAGCAGTGTTACAAGGTTTTCCTTAAGGAGCCTAAGTGAAAACCTTTTCATTATAATTCTAACACACTTTTTTAAAAATGCAAAAAAAAAAGACAAGTTTTCATAAAATTTTCTTCCATGAAAACCTGTCTACAGGATTTAATTTATGACTATTTACTAATCATATCTCAGTCATTGACACCAGGAACGATTTCGTTGCCTGAGGCGTCGTAGAAGGCGATGTTCTTTATGTAAACAACTGTACCAGAAGAATTTGAACCGCCGATTGCAAATACACCATAATCATGGTCTGATACTGCATTTGTTCCGTCAGAAATATTAAATGTATATTCATCCCATTCTGTAGTAATGCTGAAAGTTTTACCGACTTTAGCACCTGCAGTTGAATCAGAAGCACTTGTAGAAACCCAGATACTTCCAGCTTCTGAAATCATGGCTTCAAAAGTAATTGTTGCCACATTAGACATATCATAAGTTACAACACCAGCATCTGTCGGTCCAACAGAACCCTTATTAACAAAGGCCCCTCCCCACCAGCCTACAGAACCAACTGTAAAAAGTTCAGCTTCTGAAGTCTGAGTAGCGGTAAAAGTATCTACCCAAATCTGAAGGTCACAGCCTTCAAAACTTTTAAAAGGAACGGCACCACCTCCGGAGCCTGCATTATCGATATAACTCTTAACATTACTTCCATCATCTACGATTGCATCATTGCAGGCCGTAAATCCAAAGGCAGAAAGAACAAATACTGCCGCAGCAAAAGCTTTACAAATCTTTTTCATAATCTTCCCCCTGTCTTAAATTATTTAGCCTTGTATACGCGAACATAGTCGATATCATATTCAGCTCTTCTCATGTCAGAGTTAATGCTGCCGCCTAAAGTTCCGCCCATGGCAAGGTTAAGAATGATATAGAAGTTCTGGTCATAAGGCCACTTAGCCCAGTTGTTACCTGTATTGGCATAAATTGTACCAAGGGACTGTCCGTCATAGTAAGCTTCTACAGTTCCGCTGGTCCACAAAAGTCCGTAGGTATGCCATTCATAAGGATTGTCAAAAGTTTTATCACCAAGAGATGAGTAACTGTCTGTCGCATCTGTTTTTGATGTTGCATGATGAATTGTAGAATAAGTTTTTTCTCCACTTGTAGATGGAGAATATTCCATAATGTCTAATTCACCTGAGCGTGGCCATACACCGTATACACCACCATCTGTTGATTCACCTTCATCGTCATAAACATTTTCAGGCATCATCCAGAAAGCAGGCCATACACCCTTATTTTCAATTACGTTACTTCCAGATGAAGAATCATAAGCTACAGGCATTTTAATGCGGGCTTCTACATAACCATACTTAAAGTTAAAGTTAGTAGCTGTATCAATTCTTGAGCTGACCCAGGTTGAACCATTGGAAGAAGTTGCTGTAAGGCGGAGAACACTTCCGTCTGTTGCTTCATCATCTTCTACAATAGTTGCATGTCCTGCTGCATAAGACTGAACTTCATTGTTTACTTTTCCAGAAGCCCATACCTGTTCATTCCAGGTGTCAGTATCAAGTGAACTTCCATCAAACTCATCACACCAGTAAAGTTCATATTCACTAAGATCTAATTTTTCATCGTCATCAGGCAAAAAACAGCATGAAGTAATTACTGCACTGGATGCAAGAATTGCTGCGGCTGTTGCTGCCAGAACTTTATATTTTAATTTAATCATTTCTTCCTCCATTTAACCCCTAAGACAAGCCGGCAATATAATCCGGCCTGCCTTCATATTTTAATTACAGACCGATGCTGAAATAAGTTGTTACTTCCATATACATTGCTCCGTCAACAGAAGCACCGTAAGGAAGGGCACCGTATGCATCAGAAGAATCTTCACCAAAGTTCTTTCCAACAATCTTAAGACCAATACGGTTTGCACTGTCAAGGAATGATGGATTTGTTCCGAATGCATAAGCCAGGTCAAGTGTGTACTGAAGTGGGAATGTCATGTTAAAGTCACGCCACCAGCTTTCGGTACCCCATCCGTTTACAGTACAGTCAAGGCTTCCAATAAAGTGCTTGTAACGTGCAGCAATTCCACCGCTTACGAATGTACAGAACTCATCACTACCTGCATCTTCCCATGCACCAGTAGAAGCAGAAAGGCGTCCAACGTTTGCATTGATAATTGCCCTTAAGCCTGGAACCTGTGGTGGATTAAGTACCCATCTTGTTCCAACCTGGAAGAGGTTATTCTGAAGATCAAGAGCACCGCCGTCATACCATTCATAGTCTGTAACTGTAGTTCCGTCGTTGCGGTTAACAGTTGTCTTTGAATCACTCTTATAACAGAGGTTATCTGTCTTACCTGCATAAAGCTGATAAAGACCTGTTACACTGAATGCCCATGGAGCACCTTCAATATCTTCGCTGTTCCATTCGTGGAACCATGTACCACCTTCAGGATCATAAGTAAATACTGCTTCTACTTCTACGGCCTGACGGTTTCCAAGACCTACAACAAATGGAGAACCACTTACAAGGGAACGTCCCATTGGCTTTTCAAGTGGAGTGCGGGCACGTACAACAGGTTTAAATACCATGTCTCCATAAGTAAGTTCTGCACCAAGCTGAACTTCAAAACGGTTACCGCTTCCTGAATCAGCTGTAAAGAAACTTCCTCTTGCAATAGCAGCATTTGTATCAGCTACAACACCACGATAGATTGCCTTTGTAAAGATGTAGCTGTGCTGGAACATATTTGTACCAAGTTCAATCTGAGCACCAAGAGTATCAAGGAAGTCAACCTGATCGATTTCTTTGTCACCATTAATATAGTAAGCACCGATTTTTTCTGAACCTGCAGTAAGCACTCCTGCCTTAAGCTGGAACCAAGGCATGATGTAAGTTTCTCCATAAACAGATGCCTTGTAGCCTCCGCCATATCCGTTATAAGGATCGATAAGAACATTTTCACTTGAAGCAAATTCTGCAGCTGCAGTTGCATTAAATACGATACCATCAAGAGGTCCTACAGAAGGAATCCACTTAAAGTAATTTGCCTGAACCTGTGGACATGCACCACCGACAATTTCCGGACCACCAATAACTTCAAGACCTTCAAGAAGTCCATGACCAATAAATTCAAGAGCGATTGGAGCCTTTGAACCGTAAGTATCGTAACCGATAATATCAAAGCCTTCTGCAGAAATACAGAAAGGATCTCCCTTACCTTCAAAACCTGCATGACCAACATGGTAATAACCATTAAGGTCAAACATATCATTTGTATAGTTAAAGCTTGCAGAGTAAACATCTACATACTGAATCTGATCTTCGTCACTGGAATTGTTTCCGTAAAGATTTCCTGTGTCTTCATAATAAGAAGCCCAGTGATCAGCGATTCTTGTATAAGGTTCACCAGTTACTGCCTTAATAACAGCTTCTCCTTCAAGATTTTCAAAAGGTCTTACTGTTACACCAAGAGTTGCTTCTGCTGTAACTGTTGGTTCATTGATTTCACCTTCAGCATTCTTATAGCGGAAGTCACTTGCCCAGTTACGGGTTCCGTCCTTAATGTCATCAATAAGGGCGTTAAGATAAACTGGAGTTGTAGCATTTACAGTAGCTGTAAGCTGACTTATTTCTACTTTTTTGTTTTCGTTAAGAGTCTGCTTGATTGATTTTTCATTTCCCCTTGCAATGTATTCTGCATCATTAAGGGAAGCAAACTTACGGGCAACTTCCTGGCTTGAAGAGTTGTAAAGTGACATAGACCATACATCCTTAAGCATGTAATAAGCTGCACGTGGAATACGAACGTTAATGCCGTTTTCTTTAAGAGGGCTCTGACCGCAAATACCAAACCACTCTTCCGACATATTGTTTACACCTTCGCGATAGTCAATGTCATAACCTGCATTAGCCCATGATGCGTCGTCATGAAGATCAAGATTTTTTGTCTGATAGCGCTTCCACCATTCATCCATCCATTCAAATACGTAACCACCAAGAATATTCTGGCACTTACCCTTTCCGTATGACTGTTCATAGATTTCCTGCCACTGGCTCTTCATATATGTAAGCTGGGCAGTCTGATCTTCCTGATGAAGGATATCGTTATAAGCATCAGCACCAAATTCTGTAAATACAATAGGCTTGTTAAGAACATCTGCTACGTTTTCATAAAGACTGTCGTATGCCTTGTATCCGCGGTATACGTTTACACCAAGAATATCAAGGGAAGGACAAAGTTTTGCAATGAGTTCAAGGTTTCCTACGTCACCGTTTACAATGCCAATAGGACGATTAGGATCTACATCCTTACATACAGCCATTGCCTGTTCAAGAAGGTCATAAAGATATGCAGCCTTTACAACATTCTGATCACCAACAGGAAGATCTTCAATTTCTGTAGAAGACCATACAAGACCGTAGTTTGATTCATTACCAAACATGTACATGATTACACCCTTGCAGTCTTTGTATGCAAGAGCTGTCTGACGGGCCTGCTCAATAAGAGTCTGACGTGTATAAAAATCAGAGTAATCTGTCTGAGCATACCAGGTACCGTTTACACTGACACCGTAACGGCCAAGAAGGTCGTTAATCATAGTGTAAATACCGTATTTAGTATAAATGTATTCTACCCACTTTGGAGGAATTGTAGTAAAACAGCGGATAGTATTTACACCCATTGCCTTAAGCATAGGCATATCAGTATCAATCATTTTCTGAATGAATGCATCATCCTGAGCAAAAAGATTATAGCTGAAGCTTTCTCCGATTGGAGTAAAGGACCATACTATACCTTTAATTTCTACAGCAGTTTTACCGTCATAGATTTTCCATCCCCCGGCATCCTGCCTTACTGTAATTTTTTCCGCAGAAACAGCTGTTGCAAAGGAAAGTAAAGCAGCTGCAAATATAGCAAGTTTCTTTTTTAACATCTCTTATTCTCCTTAATAATTTTCAGCTTATGGAAGGGCTATAACTTTACCGTCACCCCATGAAGAAGGATCTGAATAGGTGTTGTCATTAGGGCTGTTCCAGTGAAGAAGGCCTGTTCTTTCTTTTCCGTCATCAGCATCATTTACCTGGAAGTCTGCACGAACTTTCTGCTTAAGCTTAAGTTCCTTTGATCCAAGAAGACTGAGAGGAACCTTTACTTCTACCTTGTATCCCTTTGAATTAAAAACAACTGCTGCTTCTATATCACTTGATTCAATTGGAGCATCGTTAAGACCAATTGCTACATCAAAAATATCACTCTTGCTTCTTGGAACAATTCTTACTCTTGAATCATTTTCCTTAAATGCAGTGTGTTTGCTTGTATCAGTTCCAAAGAAGAATTCAATACCGTCTCCACGCCATGCCTGTGGAACTTCATATTCATTTACACGGGCATCATTGTCAGTAACATCTGCGTAAATATAAAGATTGCTTCCATCAGTTCTGGCTACAAAGAAACCGTCTGCATTATCAGGATTAAATCTTCCACCATATACCTGCTGTCTTGAGTGAACTCCTTCCAAACCTTTCCACTCAGAAAAGTTACCATCAATAACAGGAACAAGCTCCTCTGAATAGTAAAAATATGAAAGTGCTTCTTTCTCTACTTTTACACTCTGGCCATTGAGTTCAGCCTTGATTTTTTCTGGAAGTTCCACAGTTTTCTTTGCATGTATTGTCAGACATGATGTAAGAGAAAACAAAGCAAAACATGAAACTGCTGCTGTTAAAAGTTTTTTCATTTTTCCCCCGGATAATTTTTCTTACTGTAATTCTCTACTCCCTCCCCTCTGTCAGCAAGTGGGCTGGTTTTCGGGATTAGAGTATTTTTTTTAGTCCAATAAAAAATTTAAAAATTAAAAGACAAAAAAAAGCGGCACAAACTTTAAGATGCTAAAGTCACAGGTGCCGCTTCTCATTAATTATTTTTTATTAACGAAGCTTGAGTTTATTTTCCTTCATAAGCTTTGTCTGAAGAGCCTTAACTTTATCAATTCCCTTGCTGCGTTTATAAACATTAAACTCTGCAACAATAGAATCAAACTCTTCATCAGTTTCTGCCTGAATAAGTTCAGGAAGTACCTTACCCCACCTACGCTGAATGTCTGCATAAATCAAGTCTTCATCAGAACCACTTGGAATTGTAAGACCATCATATACTGCATAAGAGTGAACATAAGGAATTGTCCAGAGCTGTGGCTGTCCTAAAGAAGGAGCATATTCAACAGGCCACTGTGTCTGCCATGCTGTATCCATAAGCATCCAGTAAGTGTACTGAACACCGATTTCTGTTTCCTGCTGATTTTTATTGTTTGAATCAAGAGCCCTGATTTCTGGGTAAAGTTCAGGAATACCTGCCTCGTTGTAATCCCAGGTCTCGCCCTTAATACCAAAGTTAGTATCCATCTGTCCTTCTTCACTTATAAGGTAAGTAAGGAACTGAATTGCCTTACCCTTATCCTTACACTTTTTAGAAATCAATGTGATTGTCCATCCAGAGATTCCACCACCTGCAAGAACAGGATCATCACCCTTACTGTTTTTAGGACCAGGAACAGCAATATAAATTGAATCAGGGTCCCTTGCATAAAGGGTATTCTGTGCTGTCTGCATATCCCAGTTCTGATAGAGCATACAGAAGTAACGGCCGTTTGAAGCCTTTTCTTCTATCTGTGATCTCTTGTCAATAAACATTTCTTTAGTAAGAAGTTTTTCCTGATATGCAATGCGCAATACTTTAAGCCATCTCAGGTATTCTTCATTTTCTGTAAGACCAAGATTTACATCTACAAATTCTCCATCTACTTCAGGATCAATTGCAAGGAAGTGAGAAAGAGCTGCCTGAAGCTGGGAACATCCTGTGTCAGTAAATTCTGTAGTACCAAAAGGAATAAGGGCCTGACCGTTTACATTAGGGAACATTTTCTTTGCATTGCGGAGGGCCTTAAGGAATCCTTCAGGAGTTGTCATGTCAGGTCTGCCAAGAGTTTCGTACAAATCTTTTCTTACAAGGAAAGTTTCATTGGATGTAAGCTTACC
>NZ_JAILGZ010000011.1 GCF_024696245.1 Treponema sp. | reverse complement strand
TTCGTGATAGCATCGGACTCTTCCACTCTGAATAATAAAGAATCTGTCTGTAGCGGGGGTACCTTCAATAAGAATAAATGAATTCTGTTTAAAATTGACAAATGCTAACTGCAACACTTTGACACCACCTTTTCCTTTTACGCCAAATCTTAAATCTAAATGTATTCCTTATCTTATCGACATACTTTTATCTTTTCTAAATAAAAAGTATTTCACATTCCATTTTATTCCCGGTATTTTCAAAAACTTTACTGCGGGCTATTTCTACCAGGGACTTTATGTCACTGGCACTGGCATTTCCATTATTTATTATAAAATTTCCATGCCATGGAGCAATTTGAGCTCCTCCTACAGAAAGTCCTCTTAAGCCGGCATCATCCACAAGTTTTCCGCTGGGGAATCCAAAATTTCTGTTGTTTTTAAAGACGCTGCCTGCACTTGGTGCCTTAAAATGTCCCTTACTCTCTCTATCTCTAAGGAATTTCATATTTTCTTCGTGAATAAAATCCCTTATTTCTGCATCTGGCTTTACATTCTCGTGTAATTCCGGGAATACACACTTAGCTTTAAGGACAACAGAGCTTATAAAGACATTTTTTCCTGTAAAAGGAGAAACTTTATAACTCCAGTCTTCATTTCCTTCAATATTATGATACATTTTAATGAAGCATTCAACTTTATCTTCAGAATTTTCGTCAAATTCCTTTATTCTCTCTAATGCCCTAAGTTCGTCTAAGTCTAAATATTCCACACTGTCTATTAATGTTGCTGCATCTACTGAATAACATCTGGCATTCATATAGGCAGCGCCGGCTATACTGGCAGGAAGCCCCGCAAAACTTTCCAGTCCCAGAAGGGCATTTTCTTCACAATATCCAGAAAGTGTCTCTATAAGGACTCCACACTGACAGTTTATTTTTACAGGACAGGATTCCTTTATTTTTGGACAATAACTTATTTTTAAAGGACTTATTTTTGCACTGCGGCTTAAGGAAAGCCCATTAAGTGCTGCTGTAGAAATTACAACTCCTTCGAAACCGTCATCAGCAAATACAATATTACTGCCGTTTCCCAGTATAAAGTATTTTATGTCGTATTTTATGCACATTAAAACTGCACGAATGGCAGAATCTACACTGGAAGGGACTAAAAAGAGGGCTGCAGGTCCACCAACCTTCATTGTTGTATGGGCAGAAAGCATTTCATTTTCTTTAATTTCACCCTTATAAAATTTGCAATCCTTGAATTTTTTAACTATTTCTTCTATGCTTTTAGCCATAATAAATCATTATAATACATATAGAAGAAATATGACAGAAGTTTTTCTTCAGGAGATAAATGATGGCGTTAAGACTTTATAACACAATGGGACGTACAATGCAGGAGTTTAAGCCCCGTACAGAAGGTTTTGTCGGCTTTTACGGCTGTGGTCCTACAGTTTACAACTACGCTCATATTGGTAACCTCAGGGCTTATGTATTCTTAGACACACTGGATAAGACTCTTACATTCCTTGGCTACGACATTAAGCACGTTATGAACATTACAGACGTTGGACATCTTACCGGCGACGGGGATGACGGCGAAGACAAAATGGTTAAAACTGCAGAAGAAAGACATCAGTCTGTACTGGAAATTGCAAAATTCTATACAGACGCTTTTATGAGTGACATTGATGCCCTTAACATTCGTCACCCGGATGTAATCTGTAAGGCAACAGAACACATAAACGAAATGATTGAACTTATAAAGGAACTGGAAGCTAATGGCCACACTTACATGGCTGGCGGAAACCTTTATTACGATATTTCTACTTATCCTGATTACGGGAAACTTGCACAGCTGGACTTAGACGAACTTAAGGCGGGTGCAGGACGCAGAAAGGTGGTTGTGGTTGATGAAAACAAGCGCAATCCTTCTGACTTTGTTCTCTGGTTTACAAAATCTAAATTCGAAGATCAGGCTATGACCTGGGACAGTCCATGGGGAAGAGGTTATCCTGGATGGCACATTGAATGTTCTGCCATGAGCATGAAGTATCTTGGAAAACACTTTGACATTCACACTGGTGGAATTGACCATGTTCCTGTTCACCATACAAACGAAATTGCCCAGGCAGAAGGGTCTTTTGACCAGGCTGAACGTGCTAAGGGGCCTTGGGTAAATTTCTGGCTTCACAACGAATTTCTTGTTATTGAAGGCGGCAATAAAATGTCTAAATCTAAAGGTAACTTTTTGCGCCTTCAGTCATTATTAGATAAGGGGTATAGTGCTTTAGACTACAGATTCTTCCTTTTGGGAGCCCACTACAGAAAGCAGGTATACTTTAGCTGGGATGCTATGGACGGAGCTAAAAATTCCCGCACCGCTCTTGTTTCCCGCATTGCAAAGCTTGCCCAGACTGCCGGTGGAGAAAAATCTCTTGAAGCTGGTAAAACTTATGCTAAGGGTCAGGCTTCTAAAACAGAGGGTTTAAGTCAGAAAGCCGTTCAGTACATGGAAAAATTCCGTGCCGCACTGGAAAATGATCTTGCAACTCCTGTGGCTTTAAGCACCATTCAGAAGGTTGTAAAAGACGGATCACTTGATCCTAATGAAGCTCTTGAACTGGTTCGCAGAATGGACAGTGTAATTGGTCTTAAACTTGCAGAAAGCGCTGTAGAAGCTCTTAAAAAAATGGAAGAAGAGGCTAAAAACTCTATGCCAGACCACAGCGGCGACCCTGAAGCTCAGGAAATTGACGCTCTTGTAGCAGAACGTACTATGGCCAAGAAAAACAAGGACTTTGCCCGTGCCGACGAAATTCGTAATATTCTTACAGAAAGGGGCATTACGATTATAGACACTCCGAATGGTCCAAGCTGGAAAAGAAACTGATATTTTATAAATATTGCAGCAAATTTATGTAACTAAAAGGATAATAAATTGTTATCAGATAAAATGAATGGTTCCCAGAAAACTGGACTTGACTGTACAGACTCCGGGGATTTTAAGCAGATATACGACGCAACTTTTCCGCTGCTGTTCAAGGTTTCCTACAAAATCGTAGAAGACGAAGAAGCAGCAGAAGATTTAGTACATGACTCCTTCATCAAAGCAAATGAAAAGAACATGATTTTTCCTTCTGTTGATGATGCAAAGTTCTGGCTTATCTGCGTTGTAAAAAATGCTTCTCTTAATTATGCAAAACGCAAGCTCAGGGAAACCAGGGCTTATCATAAGGCTTTGTACGAAGGACGTCAGCATATAGAGAGCGGCGAAGTTGATTTGCTTAAGTCAGAAGCCAGACAGATCGCAATTGATGCATTAAATAAGCTGCCCGAAAACTTAAGGGAAGTTCTTGTTCTGCGCGAATATGCCGACATGAACTATAAGGAAATTGGCAAAGCTCTTGGTATTTCTGAGGGTAATGTTAAAGTACGTGCCTTTAGAGCCAGGGAACAGCTTATAAAAATTATAGGAGAAGAAAATGTCTACTTGTCCTGAAAAAGATATCTTGTCTCTTTATCTTGATAATGAATTGTCGCCTGAATACGTAAAGCAGGTAGAAGAACATCTTGCTTCATGCGAAAACTGCGCTGCTCAGCTTAAGAAATTCAAAATTCTTAAATCTGCATTTGCAGAAGACTCTAATTCTATTTCCTTTACAAAAAGCCAGATTGATGACAGTTTTGACAGACTTATGGTTAAAATGTCATACAAAAAGAATGTTCTTGAAAAAGAAGAATCTATTCCTGTAAAAACTAAAGCTTTTCCATTTAAATATATTCTTAGCGGTGCCGCCGCAGCAGCAGTTGTAGCTGTTATTATACCTGTAAGAGTTTCAAAAAATTCTGACCCGGCTTCAAACTACAAGCCTCTTGCCCGCACCCAGCTTGTTCCTCAAAGTTCTTCATCCTATTCAAATACTGTAAGCATGCCTTCCATGACTGCAATGGCTCCAGGAAATGTTCCTGCTATGCGTTCACACAATATGCAGGGACCTATTATGAACAATGGGCCTTTCACAGAAGTTTCTGGAAGCACTACCCTGCTTAATTCTGTTCAGGAAGACAGGGCAAATCTTGCCAGCTATGATGTTTTTGGTCCTCGCCCGGAGGAAATGTTTGGTGAACAGCCAGACGAAAAATCAAAAGGTTTCACATTGCACTTTTCTTCTCCAATTGGTAACATCTCTTTAGAAATTGGAAATTAAAAAGGTGAACATTTAAAAGTGAACATTTTTCATTTATACAAGCAACTCCTCAAACGCTCTCCTGCAGTACGTATTCTTTCTGCAGGGGCTATAATACTTTTGGCTCTTGGAGCTACAGCCCTTATTGGAAAGAATGTAAACAGAAAACCTCTTATTACTTCTATAGATCCAACCTTAGGTTCTCCCGGTGACATTATGACCATTAAGGGAAACTTTTTTGGAAACAGCAGGGGAACTTCTTATGTAGAAATTGCAGGTTCCCGCATTACCGCCCAGGGTTATATTGAATGGACCGACAACCAGATTCAGGTGCTCCTTCCAGCATCTGT
>NZ_JAILGZ010000126.1 GCF_024696245.1 Treponema sp. | reverse complement strand
AGATAAAGACGGAAATACTCTTGGTGACCTTGGAATTATTAAGGATAAAAGTCAGCTTCCTCCATACAATATTGCAGATAATGTAAAAGTTTCAGGTGGTTCTCTTTTTGATTCAGTTATTGCACTTAGGGATGCAATGCTTCGTGGTGATACAGAAGCTATCGGCGGAAGAATTTTAGGAACTGTAGATGAAGGTATGAATAACCTTACAACCCGTCTTGCAAAGTCAGGCAGCGAATATGAACGTGCCATGAACAATGTAGAACTGGCTAAGACAAATAATCTTAACGTTACAAGACTTGTAAGCAGGGAAGGTGACATTGATATGACAAAGGCAATTACTGACCTTAAAATGCTTGAATATGTAAATCAGGCAACCCTCAGTAATGCCGGAAAAATGTATTCAAGTACTTTGCTTGATTATATGCGTTAATAAATCAGGTAATTAAAAATAAGGCAGGTTATATAATATGCAGGTTAAAACAAAGATGATGGGAACTGTAGAAGTTGATCAGAGTCATGTTATTACTATTCCGGAAGGTCTCTTTGGTTTTGAAGAGTATACTGATTTTGTTTTAGTAGAAAGTCAGTACAAACCTTTTGTGTGGCTTCAGTCACTTAAAGAAGAAAATCTGGCATTTTTGCTTATAGATCCCTTTATCATCTGCAGTGATTATGAAGCTGATATTGATGACAGGGAGCTTCTTAAAATTGGTATTAAGGATCCGGCTGATGTTACGGTTATGACTGTAGTAACTGTTCCAAGTGACGGTAGTGCAGTGACTGCAAATCTCCAGGGACCACTTATTATCAATAAGAAAAACCATCAGTGTATGCAGGCCATTCTTGACGGAACAAAATGGACTACAAAGCACAATATCCTCGGTGCCCTTAAATCAAAGGAGGGTAACTGATGTTAATTTTATCTAGAAAAGTTGATCAGAAAATACGTATTGGTGACGAAATTACGCTTACAATAATTGAAGTAAGGGGTGATCAGGTTAAGATCGGCGTTGAAGCTCCAAAAAATGTAAAGGTATTCCGTCAGGAAGTTTTTGAAGAAATACAGAATGAAAATATGGCTGCCTCAAAGCAGCCAACAGAAGAACAGCTTAAGAAACTTTTTTCTTAAAACTATTTACTTTCATTAAGTTTTTTTTCACGAACAATTTCAGCTTCGCTTTTGCGGACATAAAGGGGACCATCATAATCAGAAAGTGGTTCCCTTTTTTCTTTTATCATGTTTTCTGCAATTTCAAATAAACTTTCACAGGCATCGTTTTCAGGACTAAAACAATGTACGGAATACATAGGATAATCTGTATTTACCCTTTCCGTAAAATCCTTTGCTCCAGGGCCGCATACAAGAACCCCTGCATCAGCATCTATCTGTTTAAGAATATCTTCCGTAATTAAGTCTTCATCTTCCCTGAGTTTTTCTCCCCTTACAAAGAAATTGCAGAAGTATTCATCTTCTTTTGCTTCGATTAAAGGAACTACTGTTTCAAGGGCTTTTTTGTATGGCCAGGCATAGGCTTCCAGGGATGGTACTCCATATAGGGGTACATTGTGGGAAAGGTTAAGGGCCTTTAAAGTACTCATACCCAGTCTTAAACCTGTAAAAGTTCCAGGGCCAGAAGTACATACTGTATAATTAAGATCTGAAGCAGTAAGACCTGCCTCTTTCATAACATAATCAACCGCAGGAAGAAGTTTTTCTGACTGTTTAATTCCTACATCCAGAGTAAGTTTAATAAGGTTATTTTCTTTTTTTGCTGCTACTGTAATTTTTGATACGGCACAATCAATTGCAAGGGCATTCATCAGTTTATCTCCACATCCCAGTTTTCTATTGTTATTGTTCTTCCTGAATCTTTGTCAGGAGTAATAGTCATGTAAATTGTTTTTTTAGGAAGTTCTTTCTGAACTTTTTCGCTCCATTCAATAATGCATACTCCGTCTCCGTAAAGCATTTCTTCTACACCCAGATTAAGAAAGTCTTCTTCTCCTTCAAGTCTGTAAACATCCATGTGATAAAGAGGCATTCTGCTGCCTTCATATTCACTTATGAGACAGAAAGTAGGGCTGGTAATATTGTCTTTTACACCAAGAGCCTGAGCAATTCCTTTTGTAATAGTTGTTTTTCCGGCAGCAAGTGTACCTGTCATGGCGATGACATCACCGCTTTTTAAATGAGCACCGATTTTTTTTCCAAGTTCAATGGTTTCTTCTGAGGAATTAGTATGAAAAGTCATAATTTGCCTTTGTATCAGGGAAGTTTTCCTTCATTGGAAAGTTCCGTAATGTATTGTTTTAAAGATTTTGTAATAGGAAGGACCGGATAGTCAAGAGTTTTTGGTAAAGGCTCCAGATCTATATTTTTCATTCCAAGAGGATTTATTTCAATTGAAAAATTCACTTGAAAGGATACCTGCTGATTGAGCACTTCCATAATGACTGTGGCTTTGTATCTGTCGATGTAGTATATGTAGCTTTCCTCTTTAGAAATTGCTCGTAATCCTAAAATCCTCATAAAGTATATTTTAATGCTTATCAATTAAAAAAACAATTAGCTTTTATAAAATCTTATGCTTCAGGAAAGGGCGTCATAACCGTAAATCTGGGCATAAATCCTGTTCTGGGCAGATACTGAAATCTGATTGAATTTAACATGAAGAATGTAATTCTTTCCGTCCTGGGCTTTATTTGTAACTATTATTTGTCCTGAAGCCTCCAAAGGTTCCGGTGTTTTCATCTGAAAGTAAAGCTTAAGGAATTGTCCTTTTTTTATTGGAAGGGAAGTTTTTAAGCTGCATCCTGTAGCTGATATATCCTGAAGTTTTCCCGGGTATCTGTGGTCTAAAACGGTAATTTTCTGTTTATTTTTGCTGCTGTCAATTTTTACTGCAGAGAATTCACATGGACTTTCTACATCCATACGTTTTGCCATTCTGCGGAGTATAGGCTGAAGCTGATCAGAAACAGTTACAACCATAAGTTCCCGGTCTTTATTATCTTTTTCGTATCTGATTACCCTTGTAATCATTTTATAACGGGTATCTGATTGTGTACTGAAGGACATGCTTATTTTGCTGAAAACATCAGGCTTGCAGTCGCATTCATTGAAACCCTGGGGAATTTGCAGGGTCATGCCTGTTTCTTTATTTTCAAGAAGGGTAAAATTCCACAGTCTTTTTTTATTGTCATTGTAAGTAAAAGTCAGGCCTTCCTTAAGGCTTCGTGTACTTTTAAGCTGTAACTTCTTTTCGTGACATTTTTCAAGTTTATATCTGAGACTGAAAAGTTCCTGAATTTTATTTTCCAGATTTTCAAGTACTATCATGTCCTGATAATCAGAAGCAAAGATACTGTCCATCAGCTTGTTGTCCCTGTAACTGAATTCAATATTTGGTATTTCATTTTTTTTACACAGATTCCAGAGAAGAACAGTTTCTTTTTTTGTAAGGGAAGCTTCCTTTGCCAGAGCCTTAACGTTTTTAAGGGTTGTAGGCAGGGATTTATGGGAATCAATCCAGTTTTTGGAACTATGAAGGTTCTTAAAGTAACGTAATATAAGGTAGATTATAAAAAGAACAAGAAGTACTCCAAGAGCAGCGAGAATAAAGAGATAAGTAAAGCTGTCCTGCCTTGCGTTTACAGGGGATAATTCTTTTGGCATACTCCCTCCTTATCTTTCGTTTTACCTTAAGTTATGGAAAGATTCTTACTTTATTGTAACATATTCTTTACGGATTGTGAAAGTTTTCTAAGCCTTGGAGAGATTTCGTATTCAGCAATATCACCTGTTGTTACAGTGTCATTGTTTTCCAGGGCTTCCTTAAAATCTGCAAGAAGTGGTGTGAACTCCTTAAAGAATTCTCCCATATCCTGACCGTCAACTTTAATGGCAGTATAGGTTTCCGGAAAAAGTGCGCTGAATGTAGCTGTACGGCAGAAGGAATCAACTGCGTCTGCAAGATTTGCAATAATTGCATGAGCTTCCTTATCTTTTCCACCCTGAAGATAAATGCTTACGTTGGAAAGGTCTTCCGTTAGTTTTTCAAAAAGGGACACACAGCTGATAAATGAATTTCTTATTTCTGATTCAGAAATTACTTCAAGTTCTATAAGTGTATCTTCAGCAAGTTCAATCTGGCAGGCCTGATCAAAATCGTCAGCAAGTATTCTTTTACCATTGATTTTTATTCCGATTGTGGCTGCATTATTTTTTACAGCTTCTTCTTCAAAAGCTTTTAAAACCTGACCTGCAGTTTTTTCATCTTCCAGTGTTACATCAGCATTCTGACCGTTAATTATAAGTTTCACAATATACCTCTTATATTATTGTCGGCTGTTTGCATTGGAATAATTATTTAAAGTATTCTGCTGGGCTTCAAGATTGTTTAATGTTCCTTCCATAGTCGCATACTTGGATTTAAGTTCTGCTTCTTTCCGTTCAAGCTGAGTCTCAAGCTTTGTAATCTTGGAATTTGAATTCTTTATGCTTGTTTCAAGGGCATTTGTTTTTGCAGAAATAATTCCACCTGACTGAACCCAGGATGAAATCTGTTTATCAAGAAGGAAGGCTACACCATTATCAATAATAAGGTCTCCGTCTGAATCAAAACCAAACATGTTTTTTATTTCATCAAGACTGGATTCAAGCATCTGGTCCAGTTTTTTTTCATCAACTTCAAGATAACCCCTCATTTGTCCAGGATTATAACCCCTGCTGCCAGTACTTGCATTAGTAGAAATACCTATTTGAGAAAGAAGTGTTACCTGTGCATCTGTGGAATACTTGTATCCTGAAGAAATAATTCTTTGAAGGGATGTTTTTCCGTTTGTAAGGGTAAAGTCCCCCTGGAACATTCCCAGCCTTTCTTTTGCTTTTTCCTGTTCATCAGAAGAAAGATAGTCAAGTTCAGAAATAACTTCCTGCTTGTCTGTAGAAAGAATATTCATCTCTGCTATAGTCTGGTTATAGTTTCCGACAAAATTAATTAAAGCGTCTTTTGCAGAAGCCGTATCCGGATCTATTTTTACCGTTACCGTTTTTTCGCTTGCATCATGAAGGTGAAGGGTTACATGAGGAATAACATCGTCTATGTCATTTGTACTTCTGTTCATGGTAATGCCTTCGTATTTAATGACTGCATCTCCTGCTTCCGTAATAGGGTGGGATGGAGCAAAACCCTTGTTTTTTGTTGAATCAAAGGCTTTAAAGTCCGTAACGGTTATTTGAGAGTTAGTGCTGGAATTTCTGACAACAAGAGTTTTTGCATCAGGATAATCCTTAAGGTTAAAGGTAACACGGGTCATGCCGCTTTCTTTATCTTCCTTAAATTCTGCCTGATCAATTTCTGTTTCTTTTCCGTCAGAATCCTTAACATAAAAATAATGACTGCTGCTTATGCTTTCCAGAGGTTTCCAGTCTGGATCTTTTTTCATTCCAGAATCACTGCTGCTGTTACTTACAGAGATTCCCCCATAAGTGATGCTTCCCGGGGCAGGCATCTGGGGCAGGGAAGACCTTTCGTTTATTTCTTCTGTAATATCTTCCTTAAGCTCTTTTTTATATGAAAACTGAATTGCGAAATCCTTATTATTTCTGGCCTGTGATGGAAGTTCTGTTTCAAAACCGCTTCTCTGGGGGAGAGTAAATTTATTATCTTCAAAACTTACATTATCCCTGGAAATTTCCGGCATATTTTTTTGAACGACTGCGTCTTTTGTATCTGTATCCTTTATTTTTGTAAGATCTGTGGCAAAGTCAAAAGTTTCAGGTTTTACTTCACCAATCATGTCTATGGATTTTACAAAGGAAAGGGCATCGTTTTCAAAGGTAAGGGCGTTTTCTTTTCCTGTTTTTAATGATTCAATAAGGAGGGATTTTTTATCTGCACTTACTCCGATAAGGCTGGCCTTGATAATGTTACTGCCTCTTTTATTTACGGCTGTTACAAAATCACTTACTTTTCCACCTTTCCAGTTAAAGTCCAGACTTTTATCTCCTGTGTGAAATGTGTATTTCCCCTGTGGTACTTCCAGGTCTTTATCAATGTTTCCGCTTAAAAATCTGTCAGCGGTAGCAGGTTTAATTACGTCTACTTTAAAAGAACCGAACTCTGCTTCTCTTCCTGCGTCTACAGTTAGTGAATTTTCGTCTGAAGAAGTTGTGAGTTTACTGTTAAATGGATTTTCAAATGAGTAAAGGGTTTTTACGCTGTCTCTGAGAGCAGACATTTTTTGATTAACATTACGCCAGGCATCCTGCTGCTTCTGATAGTTTTCAAGCTGAGTTTGTTCCCTTTTAAGAGGAATTCTCTCAACTTCCATCATTGATTCAACGAGATCGTTGGTTTTATATTTGTCAGTGACGCCTGGAATTCCGATTCCGTCTGCCATAGATTTATACGCTTTTCCTTAATGAAATTTACTGAAGGTCAGATAACTTCGTCAAAAAGTAGTCCAATTTGCTGCTTAAGTCTGCTCTGAAATTTCTGAACTTCCTCAGATGGAATTTCACGTATAACTTCGTTGGTTTTGGAATTTACGACTCTTACGATTACTTTGTCGAGATCTTCGTTAACGTTAAACTGAAGTTTGTGTCCGTAAACCATGTCAGAAAGTCTCTGAAGCTCCTGAACATCAGCTTTGGTATCTTCAATACTCTGTGAGATGTTTTCTGTTACTTCTGCAGCGCTGTCCGGCAACTTGTTGATTGATTCTGCCTGAGCCTTAACTTTTTTTGTTGCCTCGAAAGAACTGCTGACTGATGTGCCATCCATTGCACTGGTCTTTCCAATCATACTAATTGTATTCATGGCATTCCTCCTTGAAAAAAAAGAGTGGGGAAGGGGGCGCACCCCTCCTCTCTCTTACGGGATTTTATTGTCCAAAAGAAGACATCCAGATTTCTCTCAAAACAATAAAACCACGATTTTATTCTACTGAAGCAAAGCCAGAACGTTCTGTGACTGACTGTTAGCCTGTGCAAGCATTGCTGTACCAGCCTGTGAAAGAATAGAATTCTTTGTGTATTCTACCATTTCAGAAGCCATGTCTGTGTCACGGATACCAGATTCTGCTCCCTGCATGTTTTCTGCAGCTACTGCAATACCGGCAGAAGCCATTTCAAAACGGTTCTGATAAGCACCAAGATCTGCTCTCTGACGAGAAACTGTCTTAAGTGCGGCATCGATAGTACCGATAGCCATGTTTGCAGTATCAGGAGTAGAAATACTGATCTGTTCATCAGTTCCCTGTGTTCCCTTCAAGCCAAGAGCCTGAGCGGTCATAGTACCGATGAAAGCAGTAACTCTCTGATCCATATTGGCACCAACCTGGAATGTCATAACCTGGTTTGTTACAGAGTTTTCTGCAAAACGACCTGTAAGAAGGTTCATTCCGTTGAACTGTGCCTGACTTGCAATACGATCTACTTCTGCTACAAGCTGAGAAACTTCAACCTGAATCTGCATACGGTCTTCATCGCTGTAGATACCGTTTGCTGACTGAACTGAAAGTTCGCGGATGCGCTGAAGAATGTCTGTAGTTTCCTGCAGGTATCCTTCTGTAGACTGAATGAATGAAACACCATTCTGAATGTTTCTGTTAGCCTGATTCAATCCACGAATCTGTGAACGCATTTTTTCAGAAACTGCAAGTCCTGAAGCGTCGTCTCCAGCTCTGTTGATTTTTTCGCCTGAGCTGAGTTTTTCAATGCTGCCCTGAAGCTGTGAGTTAGAAACTCCAAGTTCGCGGTTTGCAAACATTGAACTCATGTTGTGATTAATAACCATAATTGCCCTCCATGATTCTTTACGTATAGCTTCATGCCATACGCCTGTTTGTATGGGTAAATACCGGTTTTTGCGCCCCCGATATTAGTTTTAGCCCCTTACAGCAGGAACTGTTTCTTATTTTAGAGCCTTGTACAGAAAAATAAGTAACCGTCTGTGCTGTTACAAACACATTTCGGACATTTTCAAAGAACAAAATCCTTCTAAAACAAAGGATAAATGGATTGTTAATTGATACGATTTTTATTAAGCGAGAAGGGTAATGAAAAAACGTACCGCACAATCAATCAGTATGGGCATATTTTTAGATACACCCATACCGACATTATACTACACTATTGGAGCAAAGACAATACTGACTGGCTCTGGCTGTTAGCCTGAGCAAGCATAGCTGTTCCTGCCTGTGTAAGTACTGAATTCTTAGTAAACTCTACCATCTGTGATGCCATATCAGTATCACGAATTCTTGATTCAGAAGCCTGAGTATTTTCAGCTGCTACATCAAGTCCCTTTACTGCATAGTCAAGGCGGTTCTGGTAAGCACCAAGGTCTGCACGCTGTTTGTTAATCTTTTTAAGAGCTTCATCCAGTGTGCCGATTGCACGGTTGGCTTCATCCGGTGTCGCAATTGTCATTACATCTTCAGTACCGATTTCGCGGATACCAAGAGCTTCTGCAGTCATAGTTCCAATATAAACCTGAGTTCTCTGGTCCATATTTGCACCAATGTGGAGCCACATAGAAGCTGTAGGAGTGTTTTCTCCTGTTGGCTTTGCAAAGCGTCCTGTAAGCATGTTCATACCGTTGAACTGTGCCTGGGAAGCAATGCGGTCTACTTCGGCAACAAGTGCTGAAACTTCAACCTGGATCTGCATGCGGTCTTCATCGCTGTAGATACCGTTTGAAGACTGTACGGCGAGTTCGCGGATACGCTGAATGATATCAGTTGTTTCCTGAAGATAGCCTTCAGTTGTCTGAATGAAACTGATACCGTTTGAAGCGTTTCTTGAAGCCTGGTTCAAGCCGCGGATCTGTGAACGCATTTTTTCAGAAACTGCGAGTCCTGAAGCGTCATCTCCGGCTCTGTTGATTTTTTCGCCGGATGAAAGTTTTTCCATGTCTTTAGTAAGACTGCCATGAGTAACTCCTAAAGAGCGGTTGGAAAACATTGCGGACATGTTGTGGTTGATAACCATAGTTTGTTCCTCCGTGGAAATTGTCAGGTCAAAATCCTTTTTAACCTGTTGTAAAAGAAGGCATCTGCATTACAAGGCTACATCTGCCTTTCTTTTACATGAATCCCCTGGCAGCTGCCGATCTCAACGAGACCATACTGCCATAGTTATTCTCTTTGTCTATCGGCGGTGTAAAATAAAAACTTTAATATTTTTTTTAATTTTTTTTATTTTTTTAATAAAAAAAGGGCCTGTCCTTAATTTTCGTAAGGACAGGCCCCGTAAAACTTTATTCAGGCTAAAACCTGGGAAGCTATTTTCTTTATAGCCCTTGCAGCTTTACCCCTGTGGCTGATGGCATTTTTTTCTTCTGCAGAAAGTTCTGCTGCAGTACATTTTCTTTCCGGAAGATAAAAGACTGGATCGTAACCAAATCCACCTTTTCCCCTCTGTTCATTTATGTCTGCAATCAGTTCTCCTTCCATTGTTTCCTGGGCTACATAAAGCCTGTCAGGGCCCATGTAAAGCACCATGGCACATACGTAATGTGCCTGTCGTGTAAGTTCAGGGTTTTTACTGACTGCATCAGAAACCTGCTTTACCAGATATTCATTCTGTTTTTCCTGAGGAATTTTACTCCCGTCAGGTTTGCCCTTCATATATTCCGGACCTGCATATCTGGATGTGTAGATTCCAGGTGCTCCATCTAGTGCTGTGGCACATAAACCTGAGTCATCTGCAAAAACAGGGCAGTGTACTATCTGCCATAAAGCTTTTGCTTTTATAAGGCTGTTTTCGTAAAATGTTGAACCTGTCTCTTCCGGATCAAATTCGATTCCTTCATCAGAGGGAATTACCACCTGGTGTTCCGGAAAAAGTTCAGCCATCTCTCTTTTTTTATTAATGTTTCCGCTGGCAAGGTAAATTTTCATGTTCCCGAGGATACCACTTGAGCTTTATCTTGTCCACGTCAGTTTGAACCCTTTTCATTACATATTCACAATGACGTACTGACATTCCCAGAATTGATGCTACTGTTTTTGTTGATGGTACCAGCATGCGGTGACTTTTCAGCAGTTTCTGATTTGCAAGTTCCCACATTCTTGTGTGTTTTTCGTATCTTGCAGCCAGATGTTCAGCCCAGTTACTGTGTTTTCTTATTCTAGGAATTTCAAGGGAATACTTTCTATGATAAAAAAAAGCATTATCCCTGGCTCTTGTACACATTATTCTCCTGGTAATTTTGGAACTTATTGAATTTTTAGCTTCTGAAATCATGTCTTCAAGAACGTTTCTGGAAGTCTGGGTAACAAAACTGACTTTTTCTATGAGTTCATCCGTAATGTTGTAACAGGATTTTAAGGCAAGAATAAGAAGTGCGTCCCTTTGCAGCTTTTCTTCCTTTTTAAGATCAGGCTTTCTTTTTTTACTGCAAATCCTTTTTCTCCATTCCTCCTTCATTTCTTCAATAGAGTGGTTTTCTTCGTTGACAAAGGGTTTTAAGGAACTTTCACAGCAGCTGTATTTGTAAGCTTCACTGTCATATTCAATTTCCATAACACCCAGACAGGATTCTTCAGATACATTTTTTCTTGTACTGAATTTTTTCCATGTTATCAGGGAGTTCCTGATATTTGAGTGAAGAAAAGCTAAAAAAGTTCCATCTGCCGGGTTGTAAACCTCCAGCATTTTAATGAACCTTGAATGAAGGTATACAAGAAAGTCCATTAAGCTGTCATAACTCAGACTGGTAAGTGAAAACCTTTCTTTCTGAGTGTAAATCAGCTCCCATAGGATTTTTGCTCCTTCCTCCGGAGAAATAATTTTTTTGTTGACCGCCAGGGCAGTCAGTTCAATCTGATCCATTTTTTTCCCTCCCTTTAAAAATGATCAGATAATTAAATAGCAATTTCCGTGCCAGTTAATAAAATTACTTATTTTGACTGTTTAAGGTATTTTTCTGAATGAAAAGAGGGAAGTATTCTTAGTAATTAACTAAGAATATTAGGAAATAAATAATAAAATAAGTGAGTAACTAATAATATTAGTATATAACTAATATAAATAATCAGTTTTTTTATAAAAAAATCCTGCCGGATGTCAGACTTTTCTTTAACCCGGCAGGATTGTATATACTAAAGTACCTTCATGAATTCCTTTATAAGTACAGGAAGCAGTGTTTCTATTCTGCCTTCGGTACTGGCTCCACTGGCATTTTTGTGACCGCCGCCACCAAATTTTGCAGCTATGGCACTTACGTCACATTTGTCCCTGGATCTTAAGCCCAGGGTGCAGGTGTGTTCAGTGTCCTGTCTTACGAAGGCAACTGCTTCTACTCCTTCTACAGCAAGCATAAGGCTGTAAAGGGAATCACTATCCCTTCCTTCTGAACCATACTTACGGGTATCTTCCATTGTTTCATAAGTTACTACAAGTTTTCCTTCTGCATGGCGTTCAGCTCTTTCAAGCATAATGCCCAGGAGCTTTCTTGTAGACCAGGGTTTTCCACCGGTAATATCCTGATAAACGGCCCTTGGATTAGCGCCTGCTTCTACGAGTCTTGAAGTCTGAAGGAATACTTCTTTTGAATTTTCCGTAAGGAACCTGAAGTATCCTGTATCTGTAGCCATTCCAAAGAAAAGTGTATCTGCCTGTTCTTTTGTAAGTTTACCTGACAGTGCTTCGATAAGCTGTTGTACAAGAAGACAGGCTGCGGGACTTGTAGGGTCAATAATTGTATTTTCACCCTGAACTTCTGCAGTTTTATGATGATCAATTATAAAGGTATCAAGTTCTTCAAGATCACCTTCTATTTCTCCCAGTCTTTGAATCTCGCTGCAGTCTGTAATTATAAGTCCGCATTCCTTTCTTTCCTGCTGATTTATAAAGGGAAGGGTCGGGGTAAAAAGGTCTGCATATTTTTTTATTTCGCTTCTCTTAAAGGGACCTGCATTTATCATTATGTAAGGTTTATGAAAGAATTCTGCAATATAGGAAAGACCCATACAACTGGAAATACAGTCTCCGTCCGGTTCCTTATGTCCTGCTATTATAAAACTTTCATGGTCTTCCATGAATTTCTTAAAGCTGCTGATTTTTTCCTGTGAAATAATCTCCATGATGTAAATCCTTTTTTGTTTTTAAAATAAAAAAGGCGGGAACCTTTGGATTCCTGCCTTCTGCTTTACAAAAAGCTTTTAGTATTCAATTTCGAGGGTTTCAGCATCTGTTCCCTCAATCTTGGCACCATTCGGCATAAGTCCCCATACAGGGTCCCTTTTGTCTGTAGTTACATTAAGCCATACCTTAAGGAAATTTCCGTCCTGCTTGATAACAGTCATGTATGGGCTTACACGCTTTGCTTTTTCACGGAATTCAAGCTTGCGTGGTTCTTCCTTCATCCAGGCCTTGGGAAGGGTGACCTGTCCAACATTTACTCCACCTTTAGCATAGAGAACTACATATGCGTCCTTGGAATCCATTACGCGGTAAATTTCCAGGTTCTGATATGTTAACGGAGAAATATTGTCTCCATGATCCCAGATAGGCTTTGATTTTTCATTGTCCTGTGCAAAAAAAGGCATGCAGAAGCAAACTGCCAGTGCAAGGGCTGCTGATAATTTTTTCATGTTAAACCCCTTTAAATTAAGGCGAGCATGATGGCTTTTATGGTATGCTTGCGGTTTTCTGCCTGATCAAAAACTTTGCTTGCGCTGCTTTCGAATACATCTTCCGTTACTTCCTGACCTTTTACGGCTGGAAGGCAATGAAGGAAAATTGTACTGCTTTTACCGGTAGCGGCCATAAGTTCCCTGTTCACCTGATAAGGTTGAAGAAGTTTTGTCCTCTCATCCTTGAGGGTTTCTTCTCCCATAGAAACCCAAACATCAGTATAAAGGCAATCTGCGCCTTTGACAACTGAAATTTCATCTGAAATAGTTATTACGGCACCGGATTCTTTTGCAAAAGGAGTACAGATTTTTATTATTTCTTCATCAGGGGAAAGTTCTTTTGGAGCAAAAATGGAAAAATTAATACCGAATTTTGCACAGATAAGCATAAGGCTTCTTGCCATATTGTTTCTTCCGTCTCCACAGAAACATACTGTAAGTCCCTTAAGGTAACCAAACTCTTCTTTAAGTGTCATTATGTCTGCCAGAACCTGAGTAGGGTGGAATGAATCTGTGAGGCCGTTAATTACCGGTACACCAGAGTGTTTTGCAAGAAGTTCTACATGTTCCTGACTGAAACCGCGGAATTCAATTGCAGAAAACATTCTTCCAAGAACACGGGCTGTATCTTCTACACTTTCTTTTCCGCCCAGCTGAATGTCAGCTGTAGACATAAATACAGGGTGGCCGCCTTCTTCTCCGAAAGCTGTCTCAAAACTTGATCTTGTTCTTGTAGAACGCTTTTCAAAAATAAGGGCTATTGTTTTACCAAGAAAACGCTGGTGAACTTCTCCTTTATGGGACTGTTTCTTTACAAGAAATGCGGTGTCAAGAATCCACTGGATTTCTTCTTTTTTCCAGTCAATCCAGTTAAGGAGGCTTCTTCCTTTGAACGGGCTTTTGAATTTTTCTGCTTTCATACCTGAACTTCTCCTTGAAGGGTTTTTGTTTTTTAACTTACATTTCTGCCTGGTGATGTTTTTATATGGAGAAACATCATTTTTGTAATGTAAAAACAAAAAAGGCTTTCCATTGCTGAAAAGCCTTTTTACAGTATAGGGGCAATAGGATTTGAACCTATGACATACGGAATATGAGTCCGGTGTTCTACCAGCTGGACTATGCCCCCATAGAATGATGAGAGTATATATTTTTTTACTGATTTGTGTCAATAGTATTTTTGAAAATCTGTGGAAAAATTTTTAATAATTCATCTCTTTCACTACATCTGGCTGTTTCTGTCCCATCTTCAATAAAAATAATCTGGGGACAGGTTATTACACCGTATTTTACTGCAGTTTCCCTTCCTTTACGGGAGTTACAGTCTATTTCTTCCAGAATAAAATCATATTTATTACGGAGATCCATAAGGGTATCTTTTACTTTACTGCACCTGCTGCAATTGTGCTGGTAGAGGAAGAGAAGTTTTTTCTGCATTTTTACTGTTCGCTCTGTTCTTTTTCAAGACGCTTTACTTCGTTGATAAATTCCGTAAGGTTTGCAAACTGCTTGTATACACTGGCAAACCTGATGTAGGCAACTTTATCAAGATTGTAAAGCCTTTTAAGTACCAGCTCACCAAGATCGGCTGTACTTATTTCCCTGCTGGATTTTCCGGCCTGGTAAGCTTCGTCTTCGATTTCGTCGTTAATCTGTTCTACGAGGGAAGTTGGAACAGGTCTTTTTTCCAGGGCACGTTCAATTCCCTTGTAAAGTTTCTGAGGATCAAAAGGTTCACGCCTGCCGTCCCTCTTAATTACCATAAAAGGCTTTTCTTCAATTCTTTCGTAACTGGTAAACCTGTAACCGCAGCTGCAGCATTCCCTTCTTCTGCGGATACTGCCGCCGTTTGCCATGGTTCTTGATTCAATTACTTTATCTTTTAAACTTCCGCAATAAGGACATCTCATTTTTCTTTTCTCCTGTTTTTTTTCTGGTTATAGGACCTGAGTTTTTCCATTAATTCTTCTTCTTCCTTAAGGGCACTTTCAAGTCCGGGGTACATGAGCTTAGCTGCCAGAGGCCTGAGTATTATACTTGATGCGGTGCATACTGCAGCCTTGCCCAGCTGAAGGTTCAGTTTAAGTAAATGTCTTTGAATTATAAGGCCCGGATTTTCACCTGAACTTTTTATGTACCAGAGAAGCCCCGGAATGTAGCTGAAAAAAAGACCTGCCGTAACTGCAAGAATTGTCCTGATCCAGATACCCTTATCTTTTCTTTCAAAGGGTGAGGGATGTTTTAAAATAAGTCCTGCTGCCAGGGCTCCCGTAAAATATCCCCAGAGCCAGCCTCCGTCTGCTGCCGTAAAGCTTTCAAATCCCTTTTCAAATCCGGGAAAAAGTGGAAGTCCGGCTATTCCTGCCATAAGGAAGATTCCGGCTGATGAACTTCCGTTTACTCCACCAAGGACGCAGCCTGCCATAACTGCAAGCAGGTTCTGTACTTCCATGGCACTTTCTCTGGAATGAAAGCTTAAAAGAACACTTAAGCCTGTTAAAAGGGAGAATGTCAGTGTTCCAAGGCTTCTGAAGGAGTTTCTTATGGTTCTTTCTTTCATTCTTTAGTTTTTCCCGGGGCAGCTTTTTTTGTGCCTCTGCTTTTTGTAGAACTGCTTTTACTTTTTGATGCTGTGCTTTTAGCTGCAGTTGTTTTTTTAGCAGCGGCTTTTTCCGTTGTGGTTTTTGCACTTGTGCTTTTAGCTGCAGTTGTTTTTGCCCTTGCAGTTGTTTTAGGAGCTGAAGTTTTTGCCGCAGCTGTTTTTTCAGGCTGAGTTTTTGAAGAGGCTTGACTTTTCTTTTTTGCAGCAGTCTTAACTTTTGATGCTGAACTTTTACTTTTTCCTGAAGTCTTTTTTTCTTCAAGTAAAGAAGCAGCTGAGTCTGTAGTATCTGTATCTTCAGAAAAACTTATTTTCTGATCTTCAATTTCCTGTGAACTGTTTTTGATTGAGATAGTGACTGTTAATCTTGAAAGCCTTTTAAGTTTGTCTTTGTCTATATAAGGACTTAAAGTTTCGATCAACAGGACAGCAAGAATAATGATAAGGCCTGTTATGGCAATATAGTCTCCAAAAACAGAGAAAACCGTAATCTTACGCTGGTATACCGGCACGCTTACAGCCATTACGTCTGTTGTAAAAGGTTTTAGATCTGCCATAATCTTTCCGTTTGGAAGGACAACAGCTGAATAGCCTGAATTGCAGCATCTTACCAGGGTAGTTCTGTATTCAAGGGCAAGAAAGCTTGCCACTACAAAGTGCTGGTATTCTGCAACCGGTGTCTTTGACCAGGAATCATTGGTTATGTTCATGAATACTTCGCTGCCTGAATTATAGAGATTTCTGCAGACAGAGGAGAAAGTGTCTTCAAAGCATATAGGTGTAGTAAAGTTAACAAAGGCAGAAGGATTTTCCCTGGTGTTTTTCCTGTATTTTTCCGTTACGGAAGAATCTGAATTACCGTTTTTATCAAGGGGGATTGTTGTATATCTTTCTGCTCCGTAATTAAGGGGAGTTTCCTGATATTTCTGTGACTTTAGCGGAATGCGGAAAAGTACATGCTGAAATCCAGGTTCCCAGCCGTCTGAACCATAGTGAACAATGTCATCCATTATGTATTTGATTAAAGGAGAATCAGACGAAGGAACATATTCGGCAAAAGGTACAAGCTGCATTTTGCTGTAAAAGCCTGAATACTTTCCTTTTGCATCATAGAAGATGGCACTGTTTGAGTCCAGTTTGTTTTTTCTGTCTATAAGGGTGTCTCCGCCTATTATAAAGGGAGTTGACTTTTCCTTTATGTATGAAGAAAGGCTTTGTTTTGCAGGATAATCTTCGTAAAAAGATTCACCTCCTGGAAATTTATGGGAAAGGACACCTTCACTCCAGAGGACAAGGTCTGCCTTACTGTTTTTTTCTTCAAAGATTTTAAATGCCCTGTCAGTCTGTTCCATGGAAACTTTAATTGTTTCAGATTCATCTGTTTCCCATGGGTCCCTGTTCTGCTGGACTATAACTGTATTTACATGTTTTACGGGCTTGCCTGTAAAAATATAGTTCCAGCTGCCGTATAAAAGACTTACAAGAAATAAAAAGGCAGTAACTTTACCCAGGGCTTTAAGCTGAATCAGGTCCTTCCTGAATTTAACTGAATCAATTTTTGTAATAAGGAGAATGATTCCCTCTGCCAGAAAGGCATTGGTCAGTGCCATTATAAAGGTTATACCCCATACACCTGTAACTGCTGCAATCTGAGTCAGCAGCTTCCATCTGTAGGAAGCCATAAAGATTGTTCCCCATGGAAAACCCATGCTGCCTGTTGATTTTATATATTCCCAGACAACATAGCAGATGGAAAACCACAGGGCTCTTTTTATCATAAAGGTGTGGTCCATTTTGAATGAATCACGTAAAGAAACTGATTTTTCTTTTTTCATGTAGGGAAGCATAAAGAAAAGACCGCAGCAGCCACCTTCAAAGGCCGTACCAAGGGCGCTGGCACCTAAGGCGAATATTCCGAATCCCCTGAAGTTACCAAGCCACCAGCAGGAAGCTAGGTGAACGGTAAGTATCTGTATGCTGCTTATGGCAAAGGCCTGTCTGAATTTTTTAGTGCTGAATATGGCAATGTAAAAAGGTATAAGGGAAATTAATCCCAGTGATGGTATTCCAAAAGTATATATGCTGCCTGGAATGGCAAGGGAAAGTGCCAGTCCCGAAAAAACGGCGTAAAAAACTTGTAAAATGAAGGAAATCATTATATTATTTTAATTATTACAGATAAAAAAAGCAACATTCAATTAAAAACAGGGGTTTAGGGGTATCTGACTATGGATGAGGTAATAAAGTCACATAAAAAAGAATACGGTTGCAAACCTGACGTGGTAGTTTCTGCACCCGGACGATTTCATCTTATGGGTGAACATACCTGGTTTTTCAGGGATAAGACTCTTTCCATGGGAATTAATCTTCCGGTTTATGTTGCGCTTTCCCTGAGAAAGGATTCTGAGTTGAACATGCAGTTTGTTCAGATGGGCGAAAAAAGCCGTGCAGGTATGGTTCAGCTAAAAATCAAGAAAGAAGACAGATGGACTGCATCTTTAAAGGCTGTACTTCTTGCCTTTGCTGATTCAGGTTATGAATGTTCAGGTATGGATGTGACTATATGGTCAGAAGTTCTTCCTTCTGCAGGTTTTGGTATTACAAGTGCCATTAAGGTTGCCTTTACCTGGGCTGTCGGTGAAGTTTTTTCCTTTAAGTGCTCAGACAGTGTTCTTCTTAAGATAATTGAAAAGGCAAACAGAAAGTATCTTTCCCTCAATAACCTTAAGGCTGATAATTTTACTGCCGTTTATTCAAAGGAAGATTCACTTCTCCTTACAGATTACAGTACAGGCAGCTGTGAAAACATTCCTTTTTCCCTTGAAGGAAAGACTGTTGTACTTACTGATGCTGAAGTACCCCGGATTGTTACCTGGAACGAAGAAAGCCTTTTTCAGCCGGAAAATGTTCTTCTTCTTGGTGAACTTAAGGAACTCCGCTCCAATGTTTACGGTGGCTGGCAGTATGAGGAAAACCGTTCAGAAATAGCAGAAGTTTTTTCTGTAGTCAATGAAGATACAAAAAGAAGGCTTACCTGTGTAATGCAGGAACATAAGAATGTTCTTGATGCAGTTAATGCCCTTATGAAAAATGATTTTTCTACATTTGCCCGTTCAGTAAATAAAAGTCACGAAGTTATGAGGGATTTATATGATATCTCCTGTCCTGAAATTGACTGGCTTTTAAAAAGACTTCAGGATATTGCCCCAAGTCATGACTATATAAGAAGTCCTGAAAGCTGCGGCAGAATTACAGGCAAGGGCTTTGGCCGTTGTACCTATTCAATTTTGCGTAATGAAGATCTTGATAAATACAGGGAGAAACTTGCTGAATACGAACGTATTTTTGGTTTTTCTCCAAAGCTCTATGAAGTTAAGCCTGCAAGAGGCGTGCAGATTTTATGAATATACTGCTGACTAATGATGACGGTTACGGGGCAGCAGGTCTTGAAGCTCTTTATGATGCACTGTCTGAATATAATGATCTTACTGTAATAGCACCGGCTTCCAATCGTTCAGGCTATTCAGCCCGTATTACAATGAACCGTAAACTTGAACTGGTCTGTCATGGAAAAAACAGGTATTCCCTTGACGGAAGTCCTGTTGACTGTGTAATAGCAGGTTTAAGGTCAGATCTTTGCGGTGGTATTCCTGACCTGGTAATTTCCGGTATTAATCACGGCTATAATCTTGGAACAGACATAATTTATTCCGGAACCTGCGGGGCTGCAAAACAGGCCTGCGTAAACGGAATCCCGGCCCTTGCCCTTAGTGTAGAAGGTTCTTCCTTTAAGGCAATGGCATCCTTTGCTTCTAAAAACCTTGAACTTCTCTGCAGTCTTTGCGGCGGTAAGAGTAAGAGCTGGGGAAATGAACTTGAATATTTTGTAAATGTTAACGGTACTTCCTTAGATGCCTATAAAGGTGTACAATTTACTTCCCTTTGCTACAGAAGTTATAATGATAATGTAATAGCAGAAAAAGAAGATTCCCGTACTTTCTTTTCGATTACAGGGGGAGGCAGTATAGTGTCTGAGGGATCTGAAGATAATGACTATATTGCAGCAGAAAAGGGATATATCAGTGTTTCCCTTGTAAGTCCGGGGCCGGGTTTAAACAGGTCACCGCAGTCCTGCAGCGGTAATTTCATTCTGTAAGTCATTTGAATGGAGGGGAACATCATGGCTGAAGATAACTTTGAAGAAAATGCTTTACGTGAAGGAATAGCTCTTTTTAACCGGGGAAATTATTCATCAGCCCTTACTTTTTTTCTTTCTCTTCCTGACAGTGATGATATTGATAGTATAGAGTTGTCTTATTATCTTGGCCTCTGTTATGCCAAAATGAAACGCTATGATGACGCCCTTGTTTATCTTGAGCAGGTAGTTACTGCAGCTCATGGAAAAAAGATTTCAGAAGTAGAAGAGGGGCGTGTTTTTCAGTGCAGGTATCTTCTTGCAGTTATTTACTGTCTCAGTGGAAGACTTAAACTTGCTGATTTTGAATTGAAGAAGCTTCTGGATACTGGTTATAACAAGGATAAGATTTATTCATCCCTTGCTTATCTGTCCTGGGAAAAGGGAGAAATGGACCAGGCTGTTGATTTTTATGAAAAGTCCCTTAAAGAAAACGAAAATAATCCTACAGCCCTTAATGGTCTGGGCTATATGCTGGCACTTGAGGGAAAAGAACTTACCAAGGCATTAAGCTGCTGTAAGAAGGCTCTTGATATGGAACCGGAAAATGCAGCCTGTCTGGACAGTCTTGGCTATGTTTATTTTAAGATGGGGCTTTTTTCTGAAGCAAAAAAGTTCCTTGAAAGAGCCTATGATAAAAGACCGGACAGTCAGATTATAGAAGATCATATAAGAGAAGTTCAGGCAGGTGAAGAATGAAAAAAATACTGTTTTTATCACTTTCTGCCTTTGTATTGTTATCATGTTCCAAAAAAACTGAAGTTTCCTATGTAGAGCGTAAAAGTGTACTTGAAGACACAATGAAAGATGATACATCTTCCAGGTCAGTTTCTGCAGCCTTTGCAGAAGAAGAATTCCGTCTTGGAGTACAGAGCTTTAACAGGGGACAGTTTAACGAAAGCATAAGGGTATTTGAACAGGCCCTTTCTCATCTTCCTGGAGAAAATATGGTTCTTGACTGGCTGGGAAAGGCTTATTACCGCTCAGGAGAAGAGGGGTCAGCCCTGCAGCAGTGGAATTTTGCAGCTTCCCAGGGATATGGCGGCATTCTTCTTCAGAACAGGATAGAGATTGTTAAGGACCGCCGTATTACGGAAAAACAGTATGGCTTTAAACAGAACTATACAAAAATAGGAACTTTCTCCCATGAGAACAAGGGTAAGCTTGTTTTCAGTCAGCCGGTTTCTGCACTTCCTCTTTCTGACGGTTCCCTCCTTGTTGCTGCTTACGGATCAAATGAAATCCTTCACTTTAATGTAAACGGAGATGTTCTTGACAGAAACAGGGGACCTTTAAATGGATTTGACAGGCCTCTTGATATTATAAGGCTTTCTTCCGGAAATCTCCTTGTAAGCGAAATGGCAGGTGACAGACTTTCCCTTTTATCTTCAGAAGGAGATTTTATCCGCTATATAGGAAGCAGGGGTACAGGTTTGGGACAGATGGTTGGTCCTCAGTACCTGGCAGAAGATTCCCATGGTAATATTTATGTTACGGACGGGGGAAATAACCGGGTTGATGTTTTTGACAGTGAAGGAAAGGGGCTTTTTTCTTTTGGTGATAAAAACTCTGTGTTTGAAGGTTTTGGACTTCCTACCGGTATAGCAGTTGTTAATGACTCCGTTTATGTTGCAGACAGAATCAGGGGTGGTATTTACATATTTGACCGCTTCGGAAACTATACAGGCGTCCTGGTAAGGGATGGAAGCCTTCGTTGTCCTGAGTCCATGCGTCTCTGGGGAAAGGATGCTTTTGTACTTACAGATGTAAACGTAAACGATGAAGGCCTTTCAGAAAGCCTTGTAAAGGTTGTAGATATTTCTTCCGGGGCCCTCCATCAGATTGCTTCTTCAGGCCATACTCTCTCCAAATATACCAGTGCAATTTCTGATGCAAACGGAAACCTTGTAGTAACAGATTTTGCTGCCAATGAGGTAGATGTTCTTACAGGCGTTGATGAACTTGCAGGGGGTCTTTTTGTACAGATAGAAAGAGTTATCAGTGACAATTTCCCTAAGGTTATTCTCGAAGTAAGGGTAGAAAACCGCAAAAGACAGCAGATTGTGGGTCTTAATAAAGCCAATTTTATTATAACTGAACAGCATCATGCAGTTAATGACGTTAATTTTATAGGTGCTGCCAATTACAATGATTTTGCAGATATTGTTTTTGTAATCGACAGAAGCCTGCAGATGAAAAATTATGAGGAACAGTTGAATCAGGCTGTCAGGGAAATATCCAGATCAATGGGAGCTAAGGGAAATATAACCATCATAAGTGCCGGCAAAAATCCTGTTCTTGAAAGTTCCGGTCACAGTGAAAACTATGCATCTTTCTCTTATAAGGACTTAAAGGCTTCTTATACTGATTCCATGGCCCTGGATCTGGCTTTAAGGCTGGGGGCAAATGATCTTGTAAACAGGGAAAAGAAAAGGGGTATAATTTTTATTACCACAGGTAAGACAAATCATTATTCCTTTACTAAATACAGTCTTTCTGATTTATCAACATATCTCAATAATAATGCAATCTCCATGAGTACAATCAGTCTTACTGACGGTTCTCTTGATGAGGCTGTTTCTTATCTTACTGAGAATACAAGCGGAGACAGTTACTATGTTTACAGACCGGAAGGAATCTCTTCTGTAATTGATGATATTATTGCACTGCCGTCAGGACTTTATCAGTTTGAATATACTTCATCCATGCTTACTGACTATGGAAGACGTTACCTGCCTGTTGAAGTAGAAACCTATCTTCATAACAGGTCAGGCCGTGATGAAACAGGGTATTTTGCACCCCTTGAATAAAAATCAATCAGTCTCTTTTTACAAACTGAATGTAATCAAGACTCATACCTGTATGGCCAAGTCTGTTTTTACTGTTTGCCTGAATTGTAATGAGAATTGTACGAGGTTCTTCGATTGTAAAGTAAACCGGAACCCTGGAAGTAAGTTCCCATGTACCTAAAGGAGGGTCACTTGGATAAATTCTATGGGAAATGCCGTCCAGGTAAAGGTAAAAGGCACTGTGGTCTCCATCGGGAGCTTTTTCGCTGAGCATGCATTCATAGGTTCCTGCAGGAAACTTTACCTTAAGCTGGGCACTGGCTCCTTCATCATTAAGTCTTGCACAGTATTTTTTGCTGGCGTCTTCATCATACATAACGATAAAGTGATTAAGAAGCATGGATTCTACTTCGTATCTTATCCCTTTTCCTGAATAATTAATTACCGGAAGTTCTGTAAGTACAGGAGGAGGTGGTGGAATTACGGCATCTTCTTCTGCTTCCGGAAGTTCAGTTTTGGTTGAAGAACATGACATAAAGATAAGCGCTGTAATAACTGATAAAAGTAATTTTTTCATGGTAACTCCGTAAATATTTCTTCTGCTTACTGTAAATAATTCTAACATAACTTTTATAGTTTTGGAACACGAGGCTTTGCAAAGTTTTTAAGCATGTTCTGTAAAAGTTCGTGGGCCTGCTCAGCGGATACGTTGGCTTCCTTTTCGTGGTATTCAACAAGGTTTTTTGGTATTTCGTCAATAAATCTGCTTGGTTCACAGCTGACACTGGCATTCATTTTTCTACGGCTCTGACAGCTGGATATTAAAAGCCTGTCCCTTGCTCTTGTTACTGCAACATAAAAGAGTCTTCTTTCTTCTTCTACGGCTGCTTCTCCACCTTCTTCTACAGCCCTGGCATGAGGCATAAGGCCTTCTTCTGCACCGGCTATGAAAACTACAGGAAACTCCAGTCCCTTGCTTGCATGTACAGTCATAAGGTTTACTTTTCCTTTATCTGCTTCTCCGTCATCCAGATCGTCCCTGCTTAAAAGGGTGATTCGGTTCAGATAGGCATAAAGACTTGTATCATCATGCATAGGATTGTTTTCCCACTGTTCCATACTTTTTATAAGGCTTTCTATATTCATGAACTTAAATCTTGCAGCCTTTTCGCTTTTAGGATTGTCCAGAACCAGGTAGTCAAAGTAATTTATATCTGCAACCATTTCCCTTACTTTTTTAGCAAGACCTTTTCCGGAAAGCATGTTTTTATTGTTTTCAATTACGGAAACAAAAGATTCAAGATCAGCCTTAGTTTTTTCTGAAACGGGACATTCTTCCTGTGGACAGGTTAAAATTGCCTGTAGTGCTTCGTAAAGGGGACAGCTTAAATTTTTTGCAACTTCATTGATTGCTTCGATAGTGGCTCTTCCAATACCTCTTCTTGGTGTGTTTATTATACGCAGCAGGTTAATGTCATCGTCATGGTTTGAAATAACCCTCAGGTAACTGATTATATCCTTGATTTCTGCCCTTTCAAAAAATGAAGTACCGCCGCTCATGGTGTAGGGAATGTTGTTTTCAAGCATGGCTTCTTCTATGGCACGGCTCTGGGTATTGCTTCTTATAAGGACACCAAATTCATCATATTTTCTTTTTTCGTCTGCAGCTATTCCCAGAATGCCCTCTGCAATAAAGTCAGCTTCTGCAGCTTCGTTTTCGGGCATGTAAAGTTCAATAGGTTTTCCGTTGCCGTTTCCACTCCACAGTTCCTTGTCTTTTCTGTTGGTATTATGCTTTATAACACCGTTTGCAGCAGCAAGAATGGTACCTGTAGACCTGTAGTTCTGCTCAAGACGGATTTCCTGAACGCCGGGAAAGTCCTTTTCAAAATTAATGATATTCTGATAGTCCGCACCACGCCAGCTGTAAATACTCTGGTCATCATCACCAACGACTGCAACGTTATTGTCAGAGAGAAGGTGCATGAATTCATACTGCTGATGGCTTGTATCCTGAAATTCATCTACCATAAGGTACTTGTATCTTGCCTTGTAGGAAGCCAGTACTCCCGGATGTTCCTTAAAAAGCCTGATTGGAAGGACAATAAGGTCATCAAAGTCTACGGCATTGTAAAGCTTAAGACCTTCCTGATAACCTTCGTAAAGTTTTTTATAAGTATCCTGACTGTGTTCCCAGGATTTTCTTCCTGTTTTTATGTCACTAAAAAGGGTAACTACTTCATATAAGTCCATTGCCTGGGCACTTAAACCCAGTTCTCTTGCGGTTTCCTTAATAAGGGCTTTTTTGTCAGTTTCGTCATATATGGAAAAATTGTTTCTCCAGCCAAGTTTGTCTATGTCCTGCCTTAAAACTTTAACACCAAAGGCATGAAAGGTACTTACCGTAAGGTTCTGAAGTTTTCTGCCTGTAAGTCCTTTGATGCGTTCTTCCATTTCTCTTGCAGCTTTATTGGTAAAGGTAAGGGCTAATATGGCACTTTGAGGTATGCCTTTTTCCAGCATGTTGGCGATTCTGAAGGTAATAACCCTGGTTTTTCCGGAGCCTGCACCGGCTATTATAAGGATAGGTCCGTCTATTGTTGTTACAGCCCTGTACTGCTGGGGATTAAGTTCATCTTTAAGTGTATCTTCAAGCATAGGATGAGTATTTTAATGGTATTTTTAAAAGCAGTAAATACAATAAAAATACAATAAACAATATCAGTCTGACAGAAGGCGGGCTTTTCTGACTTTAAGGGATGGATTTTTTTCTTCAAGATTGTAAATTGCCTTTTCAAGCCTGGCCTTTTTTTCTTCACCAAAATCAAAAAGATTCTGCTGAACCGGAAGGTCCCTGGATTCAGTATTGCAGGCACAAATACCTAAAAGCCGGATTCCTGAAGAGCCGTCATATTTTTTATTAAAAAGGTACATGGTTTTTTCGTACAGGTCATCACTGCTGCTGACGGGGTTAGTAAAACTTTCCTGGACTGATATTGTAGTAAAGTCTTCGTAGCGGATTTTTACCATAATAGTTCTGGAACGCAGATTTTCTTTATGAAGGCGCCACATAAGGTTCCAGCAAAGTTCCATCAGGGCCTTTTCTATGGAATTTCTGTCTGTAAGGTCAAATTCAAAAGTGCTTTCTGTGCTGATGGAATGGCTTTTTGCTTCTGTACCAAAAATATAATCTTTGTTTCCCCTTACTGCATTATACAGGAAACTGCCTGCAGACTGACCGAATATGGAAATTAAAAGGTTAAGGGATTTTGAATGAATATCCCTGATTGTTGTAAGGCCTATTTCCTTTAAATGAGCCTGGGTTTTACTTCCGGCACCCCAGAGTTTGTCCAAGGGCAGGGAAAGCATAAATTTTTCTTCATCTCCCGGAGGAATTATTGTAAGGCCGTCGGGTTTTTTATATCCGGAAGCAATTTTAGCTACGTACATGGAAGAAGATACACCAATACTTACAGTCAGACCTGTCTGTTCAAGAATTTCCTTTTTTATTTTTAAGGCGGCAGATTCCGCAGGTCCAAACAGCTTTTCTGTTCCCGTCATATCTATAAAAGCTTCATCTATGGACATTTGTATTACTACAGGAGAAAAATTGCTGAAGATGGACATGATTCTGTGGGAGATTTCGCTGTAACGTTTGTAGTTTCCCCTGATAAAAACAGCCTGAGGACAAAGTTCGACTGCTTTAGAAAGGGGCATTGCTGAATGAACTCCGTATTTTCTTGCTTCATAGCTGGCTGTAGAAACAACGGCCCTTCTGTCTCCGGGAAGTCCACCTATAATTACCGGCTTTCCCTTGTATTCAGGGTGGTCCCTTTGTTCTACAGAGGCAAAAAAGGCATCAAGGTCTACATGAAAATAAGTTTTATTAGAGGAATCTGCATTCATGAGCAAGTTCCCCGCTTTCATTAATTGACCAGGCATCTACCCTGATTGAAGGTTTTATTTCTTCTGTTGCCGAATAAATTATTTCGATTTTACTTCCGGGGTACTCAGGTATAAGAAAACGAATCTTTCCGGCATTCAGGAATTCATAGTTATAGTTACTGTCAAAAACTGGTGATGAATTATCAGTTTCCATAGTTACTTCGTATTTAATGTAGCGGTATGGAGATTCAATTATTATGTGTCCTGTCCTGATACCATAAAAAACAGAGTCGTAATTTTTAAGTGTAAGGTAAGAATCCTGTTCTGCTTCTGTTGTTACAATATTTTTCTTAAAGGAAGAAAGCTTGTCTTTACTTGTAAAAAAGACTGTCCTTGTTATAAAAATAGATGCCGAGAGAATACCTGTAGTAATAAGGATTACCAGAGTATAGCCTGATATGGTTTTTATTTTATTTGACCTTGGGGAATTTTCTATAATCCTCATGCGCATGATTATTCTGAGCCATAAAAGCTGCAGGGGGAATATGGCACAACTGAAGATAATACTCAGGAAAAAGGTTATTTGTTCCGGTGCAAAAATAATTGACCCTTTTTCTGCTGTCATAACTGATTCAGCCAGATGTATTCCAGGGAGAAGGAGCAGGATAAAACATATAATAAGAACTACTGTATTTTTCTGTCTTGAACTTATAAAAATAATAAGGTACTCAAAGAGAAAAAAGTACATAAGGGAAAAATGAATTGAAGAAAAAATGAATATATTTGCAGCTCCGGTTATAAGCATCTGAAAAGCAAAACCGGAAAACGATACGTAAAAGTTATAGTGCATCTGAAGAATAAAAAGAATGAGCATAAGGGTTACGCTTAAAAGGCTTGAAAAAATAATGCTGGAAGAAAGCTTAAGGTTAACATGGAATAAAATGGCTGTAAGAAGTATGTAAACTGGAATCCAGAAAACTGTTCTTGTAAGGTTTTTTATTCTTGAGTAGTTTTCACTGCTTTTTGTAAAGGCTTCAAAGCATAGTTTTAATAGAATAAGAAGGGTAAAGGTAATAAAAAGTATCAGGGAAGCGTTTTCGTTTATAAAAAATCCCTTTGAAAAAACAGAAAAATAGGAATAGTTTACGTCATTCAGATTACTTCTTCTGTCTGCAAGGAGTTCTGCAAGCTTTATAAGGTTACCTTCATCATCTTTATTTATTCCGATTCCGGCAGCAGCAATTCCGTGACTTAAAAAAAGACCTGTTCTGGCATCCTGCTTATCTGAATCCTTGAAAATTCTGTAAATATAGTTTTGAAAAATGTGGAGTTTTTTACCTTCATCTGTAAAAGCCGAATGTATTGAATTAACCAGCCAGAGGGGAGATATATAACCATTTCCACCGGAAACAAGTTCCCTGTTTTTTTTAGTTTTATATATACAGACTGCAGAAACAGATGTGTTTTCGTAAATCTGTTCAATGAATACTGCTGTGGACGGCTTGTCTGCTCTTGTATCTTTTATGTGAAAGTTTTTTTCTGCTGCACTAAGAAGAATTGTTGAATTATAGGGCAGATTTTTTTCCTCAAGATCATGGAGAAAGGTGTTTACAAAGGAACTGTCTTCTACATAAAAATCCTGGGTAAAAGCAAAAATAATGGTTTTTATAGAACTTTTATTTTTGTCACTGTCACTATTTCCTGCTATTTGAATTACTATGTTTTCCGGAAAGAGATTGTCCTGATTTACCGGAGAAAGATGTCTGTATTCAGGCTTAAAGCCTTCAAGAATAAGTTCATTGTAAATGGCTTCTGATTTCTGAGCCGGGTCCATTAGGGAAGCTGCGCTGTTTAATCCGTAAAGTGCAGGCTTTGCGGCGATGAGAAAAAGTACTGCTATTGCAAGAATCCTATTCAGTTTAGGCAGACCCATACTTTTAAGTTTATATTTTTAGTGTTTACAACGCAATACCCATGCGATATAATAGTAGTATGTGCGCGGAAAAGAAAAAGTTCATTCTTGATTTACCTGTAAAGATTATTCTCACTGAGGGAGGAGCTTCAAGCTTTATCAGTAACAAGAAAAAACTTCTTCGTATTCGTCTTGCCGACAATCTTGAAGAATATGGTGTAAGTATGGATAAGGTTTCTCCTATGTCCATTCAGAGTATGATTCTTCTTGATTATATTTCTAAAATTGAAATTTCCATGCCTGAATTTGTTACCCGCCGTCAGGAAGTCATGGATCTTTCCAAAGTTATTGTATTTTCCATCCTTTATAAACAGTTTGACCGGGAAATATATAATTCCTTTATTAAGTGTGATGTTGTACGCCGTCATAACAGGTCAAATCCTTCTCAGTTAATTGATGAAAAAACAGTAATGTCTGACAAGCAGCTTAGAACCCAGCTTTCAATTAAGGATAATGTTATTCAGATGGCAAGGCAGACTATTCTTGAGCCTGTCTGGAAGAGCATTATGGATAATACGGAATTTACTCCGGAAGAAAAAAACGTATATCTTCTTATGACAGAGAAATTCCTTAACCGTTTAAGCCTTATGAACTGGTATATTATTACAAAATTCTATAAGGCTGATGGTTTTGATGAACTTTTAGGCATTTTAAGAATGTCCCTGTCCAATTATATGGATAAATCAAAGGTTGCTGAGTACATATCCGTAATGGTTATGGAACTTGCCCTTAATGCAGAAAATACAAATATTCGTAAAGAAGCCCGTATCCTTTACAGAGGTGTAGAGAAGGGAGATACCCTTATTTATGACCCTGATATCCGTGCAAAGATTGTAAAGGAAATGGAGCGTAAGCATGAACTTGTATTCGTTTCATGGAAGCTTGGAGGTGGAACTGCAGCTATTGGAAAGCAGGGACGTCTTCAGATTACCCTTTATAATAAGGATGATGAATTCCAGGAAATGAAGGAAAATATTGAAAGTAAGATGTCCGCAGATTTAAATAAGCGGTCCCTCATTGATTTTTACCGTCAGATGCCTGATGAAGCAGAAGGTACAGATCTTGGCCTTTACTATCTTTCTTATCTGGAAGATGCATGTAAAAAGGTAAATGTAAAGTTTGAGTCTCTTGTTAATCAGTTTACTTCATCAGACCTTACAGTCATTACACTTATCTTTAATTTTTAAGCAAAGATGCGTCATAAAGTCCTTATTCTTTTATTTTCAGTTTTCTCTTTAACGCTTTTTTTCTCATGTGCAGATAATTCTCCGGAGGTGGCTTCCGTTTCTGTAATGACTATTGTGGATTTTAAAAACGAAGAAAGCCTTCCGTCCCTGCGCCTCTCTCTTTTTACGGAAACTTCCAGTGATGTTCAGAGGGCAAAAAAAATAAGGGCTGTAAGTAATGAAACTGGTCTTTCCTGGATGTGTTCAGATCTGGTAAAATTTAATGAAGGCAGTAAAAAAAGCTGGGCAGGGTATGCAAATATCGTTCCTGCAGAGGGCAGTCTTATACCGGAAGGCAACTGGAGTGTTTATTATACAGACTGTGCAGAAGAAAGCTGGGAAGGGACTTTTACAGTAAAATACAATGCTGATTATCTTCAGAAGCATGCCGGAGATTTTCCAGACTGCATTAATTCATCAAATACGGAAAAAATAGCAGTTTATTCAGCAGAAGGAAAACTTATTTATTTTGGTGAAAAAAAGAAAACCTGGACTGATATTTCCAAAGTAAAAAATGATATAAAAGCAGCAGTAAAATACCGTATCTGTTACTTTATAAGTACAGAAAATGTAATGATATTAATGCCGGAGCAGGGAGAAAAAGAAAATACCCTGCCTGAATAAAATTATACAGGAGAAATTAAGGTGAACGAAGAAGGAACTACGGCTGACAGTAATAATTCGTCGGCTGCTGTTGCAGAGGATCCTGGCGCTGACAGTAACAGTGCAGTGTCGGTTTTCAGGAGAACAATTAAAACATACGTACTTCGTGCAGGACGTATGACAGACAGTGAGAAGCGCAGTTATGAAGAACTGCATCAGGTATGGTGCCTGCCATTTGAGCATAAGACTCTGAATTTTACAGAGATTTTCGGGAATACAAATCCCGTTACTTTTGAAATCGGCTTTGGAATGGGACACGCTACTTCTGCTATTGCCAGGGCTAATCCCGAAATGAATTATATCGGTTCAGAAGTTCATGTACCTGGAGTAGGAAGGCTTCTCAGTGAAATTAAAAAAAATCAGCTGAAAAATCTTTTTATCATAGAATACGATGCCCTTGAAATTCTTAAGAGCATGATTCCTGATGATTCAATAGAAGCATTTCATATTTTCTTTCCGGATCCATGGCCAAAGAAAAAACATCATAAAAGACGTCTTGTTCAGCGTCCTCATACGGATCTTCTTATGCAGAAACTTACTCCGGGAGGATACATTTATTTTGCCACAGACTGGCAGGAATATGCAGAAGAAGCTCTGACTGAATTAACGGCAACAAAAGGCCTTAAAAACAAGTATGACGGTTATGCCCCTCATCAGGAGTGGAGACCACGTACAAAATTTGAACAGAAGGGTCTTGATGCCGGACGCCAAATCTTTGAACTGTATTTTGAAAAGGAAGAGTAAATAAAATGGAGCTTTTTGATCTGGAACATGAGTTTAACTTAAATCGTATTGCTGAACTTGAAAAACTTATCCTTAAATACCAGAAATCCTATTACAACGGTGAAGGTGAAATTTCAGATGCTGAATTTGATAAACTCTGGGATGAACTTAAAGACCTTGACCCTGCAAATCCTATTCTTCATAAGGTAGGTCAGGATTCCGGTAACTTTCAAAAAGCTCCTCATGTAATGCCTATGGGCAGTCAGGAAAAGGCTGCCGACCCGGAACAGTTTCTTGCCTGGGCTCAAAAGCATACTTATTCAGAATACCTTGTTGAATACAAACTTGATGGAGCCAGTCTTGAACTTCAGTACAACGAAGGCAGTCTGGTAAGGGCTGTAACAAGGGGTGACGGCTCAACAGGCGATGTAATTACTGATAATGCAGTAAAAATGCAGGGAGTAATTAAAAGCCTTAAAATTAATAATCAGACAGAAAAATTTACCGGTGGAATTCGTGGTGAAGTTATAATGACCCATGAAGTTCATAAGAAATACTATTCAGATAAGGCAAACTGCCGTAATGCTGCCAATGGACTTATGAAAAGAAAGGACGGAGAAGGCAGTGAACACCTTTGTCTTATTGTATATGACGTTTGGGCAACACAGGGAGAACAGCCTTTTTCTGATGAAGAAGAAAAACTTACCTGGCTTACCAGCTGTGGCTTTAATGTTGTTCCCCTTAAAATCTGCAAATCAGCTTCAGAGGTAATTGAATACAGAAGTTCCGTAATGGAATTCAGAAAGGGCCTTGATTATGATATTGATGGTCTTGTAATAAAGGAAAGGGCTGTTAATCATGAAGATGCCAGCCGTGACAGACCTGACAGACAGATAGCCTTTAAATTCAGTCTGGAAGAAGCTGTATCTGTAGTAAGGGATGTTGAATGGAACGAAAACGGAGCTACCTATACTCCTGTTGCAGTTTTTGATCCTGTTGACCTGAATGGTACTACAGTTCAAAGGGCAAGCCTTGCAAATCCTAACAATATACGTTCCCTGGGACTGATGATTGGAAGTCATGTAGTAGTTGTAAAAAGGGGAGAAATTATTCCTAAAATAGAAGCTGTATTAAAAAATGACGGTTCAGCTGTAACTTCTCCTGTTTCTTACCCTGTAAAATGTTCTTCCTGCGGCAGTCAGCTTGTTGATGAAGGAAGCCGTCTTTACTGTCCTTCCAAAAGCTGTCCTAAAAAAGTCCTTCATCAGCTTTTAAAATGGGTTTCTGTATGTGACATAAGGGATCTGGGAGAGACTCTTGTTACCCAGCTTTTTAATACCGGACTTGTAAAATCCATAACAGATATATATTCCCTGGATGAAGAAAAACTGACTCCTTATTTTCTTAATGAAGACAGTATTTCTCAGGATAAAAAATCCCTGGGAGCAAAAAAAGTTGCTGCTTCAATTCAATCTCACAGAAAGATTACCCTTGCAAGATTTATAGCAGGTTTTGACATAGAAAATATTGGAGAAACTGTTGTAGAAAAACTTATGGATGCAGGCTATTCAACCCTGGAAAAAATTCTTTCTGCTTCACCGGAAGATATAGAAAAGGTTTACGGCTTTGCAGGAATAATGGCAGCTACATTATGCAGTGGCCTTGAAGAATGCAGGGAAGAAATGAGGTCTTTGGTTTCTTCCGGAACAATAAGTCTTGAAGAAGGTGATAAGTCCGGCAGTCTTGCAGGCCTTTCCTTCTGTTTTACCGGTGAACTTCATTCCATGAAGAGGACTGATGCCCAGAATCTTGTAAAGGAAAATGGAGGCAGCGTAAAATCTTCCGTTGTTAAGGGCCTGAGTTATCTTGTAACAAATGATACTTCTTCAGGTTCTTCAAAAAACGTTAAGGCTGCCTCTTTAGGTATTCCTGTTATCAGCGAAGAAGAATTCCTTACTCTTGTGAATAAGTAAAATCTCTAAGGAAAAAATCAGGATTTACTGACTGCATTAAAAGCCTTACTTCCCAGTGAAGGTGAGGCCCTGTTGCCAGTCCTGTGCATCCGCTGAGTCCTATTTTTTCTCCCTGTTCAATAAAGTCTCCTTCCTTAACATCAAGACGGCTTAAATGATAATAAAGGCTGTAAAGTCCCGGCAGGTGTTCTATAACAACGCTGTAGCCTGTAGATACCCTGTCTTCTGCAAGAAGAACTTTTCCCCTTCCACAGGCAAAAACATCTGTTCCTTCCGGAATTCCGTAATCAATTCCGTGGTGAAGTCCTGTTGTAGAGCCTCCGGTATTATATTTGTAAATACGTCTGTCTGCAAAAAATGCAGTTCTTCTTTTTGAAGTTACAGGAAAGGTAAAGGCCTTTTTCTGCCAGAGGCTTTGTGTATTTATCTGGGCCAGTATGGCATTAAGCTTTTCTATGTCCTTTTGTCTTCTTGAAGATGAATCGGTTTTTATTGAAGTGTTTTTTTCATCAAGATAAAGGGTTTCGCTTATAAAATCTTTGTGCATTAAAGTAAAAGGAAGTTCAAGAGTTTCTTCTGTTTTGCCATAAAGGGAGCAGGTGATTTTTAAAGACCAGCCGTCTTCCTGATCCCACCAGGTAGAAAGGGGAAGTCCTGTAAGCATTGTAATTGAAGAAGAATCTTTTTCTTCAAGAAGATAGAAGTCGGAAGATATAATCTTTTTCTGATTAAGATAAAGAGTAAGGCTTGCCTTTGTATCCTTAAGCTGATTTTTACCGCTTTTTTTTACGGGACTGACAGTCATTCTTACAAATTCTGCATCGCCTGGATAAGCCTTGCTTTCATAGCTGACCTGATAAAAGGCATTGTCTTTTTTAACTGAATATTTTTCTGCATATATAAGTGTAAACTGTAAAAGGGTTATTAAAAGTAAAGTTAATTTTTTCATTTTTGTTCTCCTTCTGATCTTTTTATATCTTTAAGTATAAGCTGAAGATTTTCTACACCGTTAAATACATTTCTTTCTACATTAAAAAGAATGTCCACCTTATCTCCAATTTCTATTTCTGTATGAAGCTTTTCTCCTTCATTCCAGAATAAGGCAGGCCAGCGGGTTTTACCAGCCTGAATATTAAGTTTAAGGTGCTGCTTTTCTCCTTTACCAATGGCAATTCCATCTGTTACGGTAAGATTTTTGGCCATAAAAACAAGGGCAGGGTTTTCTTCTCCGTAAGGTTCAAACCTGTCACAGATTTTTATTATGTCACTGGTTATATAGGCTGCCGGAAGTTCTGCGTCCACATCAAAAGTATCTTTTTCTGAATTCTCAAGTTCTATTGAAGAAGAATAAAGTTTAAGCTGTTTTTCCAGTTCCGGAAGATTTTCTTTTTTAAGGCTGAATCCTGCGGCTGCGTTGTGTCCCCCAAAGTTAAGGAAGAGGGATGAGAGATTATTTAGGAATGCAGTAAGGTTAAAGCCCCTGCAGCTTCTCATTGAGCCTATAGCCATATCATCAAGTACAGTTACAACCATGGCTGGAATATCGTAGGTAGAAACAAGCCTGCCTGCAAGAAGACCGCATACACCTCTGTTGATTCTCGGGTCAATTACTACACAAAGATTCCCGTTGTAATTAGGTATGGATGCCTGGGCCTGAAGTATTCCGTTGTTCCATGCCTGCTGGGACAAATCTTTTCTTTCCTGATTAAGGGCAAGGATTTTATCTGCAACAGCTTCCCTTTCGTAAGGGTCTTTTGTAAGAAAAAGCTGGGCTGCCAGTTCCGGCTGTCCAAGTCTTCCTGCTGCATTAAGGTTTGATATTACATTCCAGCTTAAGTCTATAGAAGTAATGTGTCTTCCTAAAAGATTAAGCCTGCTTAGAAGTTCTTTAAGCCCCGGTCTTGCCCTCTGGGCATTAAGGTATTCAAGTCCCTTTTTTACAAAAATACGGTTTTCGTTTTTCATAGGCATAATATCTGCCAGGGCTGCCAGTGCTACTAGCTGCAGGTCTTTTTCTTCCAGGGAAGTCAGGGCAGGTTTTTCTTTTTTAAGGGACTGCTGTACGTAAGTTACATAGATATTGTAAAAACCTCCGATTTCCGTAGGTGCATGATTACCGTATCTTGCAATCTTAGACATGTCCTTGATTCTTAAAAGTGAAGAATCTGCAAACTGAGGAAAGAGCCTTGATATTTCTGTCCTGATGTCAAGAAAGTTAAATTCAATTCCAGAACCAAAAATATTTTTAAGTTCTTTTTTTATTGTATTTTCATCCCACACAAGGATAAGCTGCCCCTTCAGGTATTCCGGAAGTCTTGTCCTGCTTATGCTTACAGTGCCTGGTACTACAGTTTCGTCCATGCGGCTTACAGGAACAAGGTTTCTGAGCTTTATACATTCAATCATGTAGGCATCAGTCAGGGGCCTTACATTTAAAAGTGTTACTTCCTGCTTGTACCATTTGCTTTCGCTGAACCTGAGGGCACTTACAATTTTAAAGGCTACTGCACAGCCTGATATATCTTTAAAAGGGTAACCTGAATCTTCAAGTTTAGGATCTATAAGAATGGCGTTTTCCGGAAGAATCTCTGGGGCGTTATGGTGGTCTGCAACAATTACATCCATTCCCTTGTCACAGGCATAGGCGATTTCCTGAACATTGGAGATACCGCAGTCAACCGTAATGATTAATGTACCACCTTCTTTTTCAAAATCATCTACAGCCTGAATTGAAAGACCGTAGGCATCATCTCCTGAAGGAAGCCTGTACCTTACGTCCATTCCCATGGAAGTAAGACAGTCGTAAAGTACCGTAGTAGAAGTAACCCCGTCTACATCCCTGTCTCCAAAGATAAGGACCTTTTCTCCTTCTTCTTTTGCTTCAAGAATACGGTCTACTGCATCTTCCATTGAGTTAAAGAGGAAGGGTGAATGGGTAAACCTCATGTCATCTTCCATATAATACAGAATGTCCTTGCCCTGGGTAACGTTTCTTCTGGAAAGAATGCTTGCGCTAAGGGCATCAAGACCATACCTGCTTCTCATGTCGTCAATTTCTGTTTTTGTAATCTCTTTTTTTATCCACTGGGACATATATATTCCTTATATAACTTTTATTTACACATTTATGGGCTAGAGAATTCCTTCTCCAGTTCTTAAAGTATTCAGCAGAGTGCCTGCAGAATTTTCAAGTATATGAAAAACAACTCTTTTCATTTTATAGGCTGAATCTGCACTTAACTTCATCCGCCTTACACTTCCGGGAGTCAGTTCATTTATGGCATTCAGATAGTTAAGGGCTGTGGAATCAGTTTCCAGAATCCTGCTGCTGCTTTCATGAGAATCCCTGTAACTGTGACAGCAGTCTGAACAGATAAAGGCAGATGAATATTCAGAATAATAGGACCTGGAGTTTTCTAAAAGAAGATTTTTTCCGCATTCTGCACATTCATGGGGATCAGGCTGTATGCCAAGAAGGGCAAGATATCTCCATAAAAACCTGATTGTTCCAAGCCTTGCTTCTTCTTCTGAAGAGGCGTCAATTCCGTTTAAAAAAGCCCTTAAAAGTGTAAAGGAACGGCTGTTTTCTCCGGCGCATTTTGTTTTAAGAACAAGTTCTCCAGCCAGATTTGCTGCATAGATTTTATAAATATCGTCCCTGAATGATGGGTGAAATTCTTTGGAATCAAAGTCCGTTATTTTTCTGGAATGTTTTACTTCGTCTTCGTAAAGCCATATGTTCCCGCAGTTAAATGGCTGTACCAGAGACCTGAGCCTGTTTTTAGGTCCCCCATAGAGAAGTGCGTTGAATATTCCAAGATCAGGAGAAAGGGCACAGATATTCCTGTTGTTTTCTCCCTGCTCCCTGACAGTAAGAATTACTGCCTGAGTACACTTATTTCTCTCACCCATGGTATTAATATACTCCTTTTTTTTAATGTTGTGTTTAAAAAAGACTTACTTGTCTTTTAAAATTAAGGGATTTTTACCTTTTTTTTGAGCCTTTTTTTGAGCGTAGACAAGAAAGACCTTTTAGTGTAATATATGGTTACAATTTTAAAAGAAGGAAGTAGCTATGATTTTTCCACTTGAGAATATGGTAGAATTTAAAGAAGGGATGTATGAAATTACGGTTGCTGCCAGCCGCCGCGCATATCAGCTTGCTATGACAAAGGATCCTCTTCTTGAAGAAAATGACGGAAAGGTTGTTAGCCTTGCAGCAAAACAGCTTTTTACCGGTGATGTAAAATATTCAATTGAGGAATCCAAGCGCTAAATCGTAAGATGAAAAGCGTAATAGTAATTTTTGCACCAACTGCATGCGGAAAGACTGCCCTTGCCGAGGATTTGTTCGGAAAGAGCAGCCTTTCTTGTTTTAAAGGCAGGGGTGAAGTTGTTAGTGCAGATTCTCAGACTGTATACAGGGGCCTTAATATAGGAACTGCAAAACCTTCACCTGCAGAAATGGAAGAACTTCCCCATCATTTAATAGATATAGCTGATCCCCAGACACAGTTTGGAGCAGGGGAGTTTATGGATGCTGCTGATTCTGCCTGTAGGGAAATTTTAAGCCGGAATCATTTTCCCCTTGTAGTTGGGGGCAGTGGTTTTTATATGAGGAATTTTCTCATGGGTCTTACAAAAGCTCCTGTTTGTCCTGATGAGATACGCCTTAAAATTAAAAAACGCCTTGACCAGGAAGGTCCTGACACTCTTTACAGGGAACTTCTTGCTTTAGACCCCCTTTATGCTTCAAAAATCAGTCCTAATGATCACGGAAGGGTATGTCGTGCACTGGAAGTTTTTTACACTTCAGGAAAACCCTTGTCTTCTTATAAAATGCCTGATTCCCTCCGCAGGGATTTTGATTTTCTTGTCCTTATATTGAATCGTCAGAGGGAAGATCTTTACCGCCGGATAGATTTAAGGGTAGACAGGATGTTTGAAGAAGGCCTTGAAGAAGAAGTCAGGGCTCTTAAAGCTTCAGGATGTACAAAAGATACACCTGCCATGAAAGCTATCGGCTACAGTGAATTTTTTGAAGAAGGACTAAAGCGGGAAGAAATTAAGGAAAAAATAAAGCTGGACAGCCGTCATTATGCAAAAAAACAGTATACCTTTATGAAAGGGATTCCCGGCGCCTTTATTGTAGATGCAGACAACCGGGAAAGAATTGAAAATCTTATAAATCAGTTCTGTTCTGGTCTAAAGGTATTGTAATGGTAAAGCAGCTGCCTTCATTAAGCTGGGACTTTACGTCAATACTCCAGTTCATTGAGTCAACAATTGTCTTTACTACAGAAAGCCCGATACCGTAACCGGCTTCCCTTCTGGAAGAAGAGGCTCTGTAGAAAAGATCAAAAATATTTTTAAGGTCTTTTTCTGCAATTCCGCAGCCAGAATCCTCAATGGAAATCTTAATACACTTATTATCCTGGAGAGCCTGGAATTTAATCTGGTCTCCGTCTTTTGTATATCGGACTGCATTATTAAAAATGTTCTGTACGGCTCTTTCAAAAAGTGTTTTATCCAGAGGAATCTTTACAGCCGGCTGAATATCAATGTTTGTGCTGATTTGCCTTTTGTAAAGATCTGCCGTTGAACGGAAAGAAGAGGCTATTTCGTCAAGAACAGGCTTAACTTCCCTTACTTCAAGGCTTCTTACCCAGTCAGTACTGTTAAGCTTAACATAATTAATAAGGTCATTAATCATGTCTTCCAGGGCTTCACTTTTGGAATGAATGATATCCAGGGATTTTTTTACGGAAGCAGAATCCATGTCTCCTGCAACGCCGTCAGTTATGGCTTCCGTATATCCCTTTATAAGGGCAACAGGAGTCCTTAAGTCGTGGCTGACACCCATAATGAATTTTATACGTCTTTCTTCATCAGCCTTAAGGGATGAACGCATTTTTTCAAGGCTTTTTATAAGTGAAGTAATTTCATTTGAGCTTTTTTTATTAATCTGATTTTCGTCAATTTTAGTATCCAGGTCTCCATCAGCTATATGGCGGGTTCTTTCTTCTACATAAGTGATGGAAGAAGCTATGGATTTGGAGACTTTCCATATAATGATGATTACTCCCGTTTCAAATACAAGAAGGAAAATAAGGGAGGGCAGAAGAAATTTTGAGCCCCTTTTGTTTTCTCTTGTAATAGGGGAGCGGCAGACAGTAAGTATATTTTTTCTTTCATTCCACTCTCTTTTATCCCTGCTAAGGCCTTCTTCTTTTTTACTGCCGGCCCTTCCTTCGTGAATCTGATAGTCAAATTCAGAGCTTGTTGTATGTATAAAGTCAAAAAGTTCACCCTTGGTTATGTGGTCTCCTGACTTTAACTGGGGAAAATTGGAAGTAATAATGGTGTCATCGTAAAAAATAAGTATTTCTATTCCCGGTGGAACATTGTGAATGGCTTCCCTGACTTCTGCCCACTCGTTATCACTCATCCTTATGCTGCCCAGTTCCTTTACTTCTTCATAGCCCTGCATCAGGTAGCGGGCAGGAGAGGTAAGGTAATGATATACCGGCAGGGTAATAATGGCTGTAAGAGGTATTATTACTACTATAAGGATGAGTATCCTGAGCTGGGATTTAATGGTCATCTGTCAAACCTGTAGCCCATTCCAAACATAGTATTTATGTATTTTGGATTAGCCGGGTCATCTTCAATTTTTTTTCTTAAACGCTGAATGTAAACTGCAACTGCAGTAAGGTCTCCGTAGGAGTTTTTCCATACGTGATTGTAAATTGATTCAGGATTAAGAGGTCTTCCGTCATTTTTTACCAGATACTCAAGAACTTCATATTCTTTTGTAGAAAGGGGAATCTTTACATTGTCTTTCTTTAATATGCAGCTGTTGCAGTAAAGGGTAAAAGGACCAAAGGTAATGGTTTCTTCTACAGAAGCTTCTGTTATTGAAAGCCTGTCCAGTTTTGCCTTTACTCTTGCAGCAAGGACCTTAGGGCTGAATGGTTTTGTAACAAAGTCGTCAGCACCATAGCCCAGGGCTGTAATGATGTCTTCATCAGCATCTCTGGCGCTTACAATGATTACAGGTATGGTTGTTTTGTGATACTGCCTGAAATACCTTAAAAATTCCAGGCCGCTCATGCCCGGAAGGTTAAGGTCAAGAAGTACCAGATCAGGTTTGTAACCTTCTGTCATGGCTTTTACAGCATCTTCTGCAGTTTCACAGCTTTTGCATTCATAACCTGCATTGTTCATGTAGAGACAAATAAGTTCCGACATTTCAGGAACGTCTTCAATTACAAGAATCTGATTTTTCATGCTTTTATCTTATTGCTGAAAATAAAAAAAAACAAAAAAAACTTGTTATTTTGGTGTATAATTATGGTGTAGATTTTTTATCTGAATTTTGATTTAATACTTGACGGCTGAAGGAATTACGGCCATTATTAAAAGTGATATTTTATGATTGAAGTTACGCGTCTGAATGGAAAAAAATACTGGATTAATCCTCATCAGATTGAATGTATGGAGCTTAGACCGGATTTGACCCTGACGCTGCTCTCCGGCAGGACAATTGTGGTTTCGGAAACTCCGGAACAGATTATTGACCGTATTGTTGAATACAGGAAGCGCATTGGTAATTACAGTCAGGAATTATAAAAACGTTTATTCTAGTGTAAAAATTGGGGAGGATTTTTATAAATGGATATAGCTACTATTATAGGCTTTATCGGTGGCGTTGCCATGGTTATGCTGGGTGTTATTTCCGGCGGTTCTTCTGTTATGAACATCATCGATATTCCGTCCCTTATCATTACTGTCGGCGGATCCTATATGGCTCTCTTCGTATCATCTCCAATGAATCTTGCAGTTGGAATCTGGGGTATCCTTGGTCGTTGTTTTAAGACCTTTGATTTTGGAGAAAAAACAGCAGTACAGAACATGGTTAACCTTGCAGAAAAGGCAAGACGTGAAGGTATTCTTGCCCTTGAAGAAGGTCTTGATGATATTGATGATAACTTCTTAAAAGAAGGTCTTCGTCTTATGGTCGACGGTAGTGATGCTTCAGCAATCCGTGCAATTCTTGAAAACGAAATGGCTCAGGCAGAAGCCCGTCATATGGAATGGGCAGGCGTTATGGCTCAGTGGGCAGGTTATGCTCCAGGTTGGGGAATGATGGGTACGGTTATTGGTCTTATTGGTATGTTGCAGAACCTTGAAGATAAAAGTTCCCTTGGTCCTAACATGGCGGTTGCCCTTATTACAACACTTTACGGTTCCATGCTTGCCAACTGGCTTTTCGGTCCTATGGGTACAAAACTTGTAGCTCAGAACACCCGTGAAATGAATGCCAAGGAAATGGTTCTTGAAGGTATTCTTTCCATTCAGACTGGTGATAACCCTCGTATTCTTGCTCAGAAACTTCTTACTTTTCTTGATCCTAAAACAAGAAAGGCAATTGAAGCCGACGTTCTTAAGGACTAAAAATGGCAAAGAAAGAAAAGAAAGAGCCGGCAAAACCATCAACCGCGTGGCAGGGTACTTATGGAGACATGATTACACTCATGCTCTGCTTCTTCGTAATGCTTTATAATCCTGATGAATCAGATGCCATTCAGATGGCGGCTCTTCAGGCTTCTATTTCCAATAATAATACTGGCGGCGGTATTTCTTTAAGTCCCGGCAGTCTTGCTGATATGGGAAACGTTGTCAGTGCCCTTCCGTCTATGGAAAAGGGTAAGGCTCTTGGTTCAGCTTATAAAAAGGCTGTTTCCAGTTTTGCCCCGATGCAGAAATCAAACAAAGTTACAATTACCAGTGATGAAAGGGGTATAGTAATATCCCTGGCTTCTGATTCTTTCTTTAAACAGGGAAGTGCAGAACTTGATATGGAAGAAGCCCGTGACACTTTACGTAATATTTCAGTCTTTTTCAGGGCTGAAGAAGTAAAAGGCAGGCGCTGGAGAATAGAAGGTCATACTGATAATACACCGGTAGCTGCAGACAGTGAATTTCCAAGTAACTGGGAATTATCTGCTGCAAGAGCCGCAAATGTACTTCATTATCTGTCAGATTTTGGAGTAGATGAAAAGATGTTTTCAATTGCAGGTTATGCAGACACCCGTCCGAAGTTTCCTAAAAACAGTACTGAGGAAGAAAGGGCTTATAACCGGCGTGTTGATATAATTGTTCTTGATGACGGACATTTTTAGTTTTTCAGCAGGAATAATTAAAGTACTAAGATATTTAAAAATAAAACCGATAATAAATACAGAGGGCTTTTTATGAAACTTTAGTTTCTTTTTGCCCGGCAGTTGATACTTGGAGGAAGGATATGGCAGATGAAGGCGCAGCAGATGATTTAGGTGCTGGTGAAGGTGGTCTTGACACCTCATCAAAAAAAGGCGGCGTTGGCGGTCTTTTTTCCGGGCTCTTAAAGTGGATTCTTATTGGTATTGCTGCTGTAATTTTAGTTGTAACTATAGCCGTAGCAGTATTTAAGATTATGGATCCTTCTGGAACAGCAAAAAATACTCCTATTTCAGAAGAATATAAGGCAACAAGAGAAGAACTTGAATGGTACAGATCTATTGATCAGATTAGAACTCAGACAAGTGATCTTGTTCCAGCAAGCGTTACAGTTACTGTAGCAATCGGTTATAAAAAGGATGACAAGCGTGCTTCTTCGGAAATAACTGCAAGACAGGTTGAAATTATCGACTTTTTGAGGCGTTATTTTGCTGAATGTACAGTTGAAGATCTTAAACCGACAAATGAGGAAGTCATTAAGCTTCAGATTAAAGATCAGATAAATGAAGATATTTTGACTAGTTCTTCAATCAGGGATATTAAATTTACCCAGAAGGATGTGATCCAGCAATGAACGAAGTTCTTTCACAGGATGAAATTGACCAGCTCCTTCAGGCAATCAGTTCAGGGGAAAGTGATTCCGATGAATTTAAGCCGGTCAGTGACACCCGAAGAATTAAGATTTACGATTTCCGCCGTCCGGATAAATTCTCAAAGGAACAGATTCGTACAGTATCTAACATGCACGAATCTTTTGCCCGTTTAACAACAACAAGCCTTTCGGCACAGCTGAGATCCCTTGTTCATGTACACGTTGCATCAGTAGACCAGCTTACATATGAGGAATTCATCAGGTCCATTCCTACTCCTACAACTCTTGCTGTAATCAATATGGACCCTCTCAAAGGTAATGCGGTTTTGGAAATAGCTCCGGAAATCACATTTATTATGATTGACCGCCTTTTTGGTGGTAAAGGTGATACCGGTGGTAAAGTAAACAGAGACCTTACGGATATTGAACAGTCCGTAATGGAAGGTATTATTGTTCGTATTCTCGCAAATATGCGTGAATCATGGACACAGGTAATTGATCTTCGTCCAAGGTTGCAGCAGATTGAAACAAACCCTCAGTTTGCTCAGATTGTACCTCCAAACGAAATGGTTATCCTTGTAACCCTTGAAATTAAGATTGGTGAGGAAGCAGGTATGATGAACATCTGTATTCCTTACATTACTATAGAGCCGATTGTATCAAAGCTTTCATCAAGTTTCTGGTTCAGTTCGGTAAGACGTGGTTCTACAACCCAGTACCTCAGCACACTTAAAGAAAAGCTTGCTGATGTTTCCATGAAGATTGTTGCAGAAATCGGCAGCATTAGTGTTCCGATTAAAGATGTTCTTGGATTAAGGTCTGGTGATGTAATCCGCCTTGAAAATGCAAAAGTAGGGGATCCTCTTACCCTTAGTGTAGGTGGTAAACCTAAATTCTACTGTCAGCCTGGTGTTGTAGGTAAAAAAATGGCAGTACAGATTATAAGTAAGATTGAAGAAATTCAGGATGAAGAATTCGAAGAACTTAGTGCAGAAGGAGAAGAAACTATATGAGTGAAGGTTCTATTTCACAGGAAGAAATTGACGCATTGCTGTCCGGCGTAGACATGGGCGGACTTACTTCCGGCGGTACTTCTTCTATTGTTCCGGAAGCAAATATTGACATACCGACACTGCAGAACTTTGTGTCTTCAACAAAAGATAAGTTTGCAGAAGTCATTAAGAATATGACAGAAAAGGATGCTTCTGTAAGTTCTGCTGATGTAGAAGTAAGTGACCGTGATGTATTTATGTCACGTTTACCGGAAGAATTAATTGCCGTTATGGCAGATTATTCTACCGGACTTATAGGTGATCACCTTTTTGTTATGTCCAATGAACTTGCAACCAAGCTTGTTGGCCTTATTAACAAGGAAGATAATCCTGCCCTTGATGATATGGGACTTTCAGTACTTTCTGAAGTCATTTCATCTATGTCAGGTTCAGAAATCACTGAACTTTCTAAAGGCGGAAAATTACCAGGTCTTGTAACAAATCCTCCTGAAGCAGTGAGCCAGCCAAAAGCTATGGTTCGTATGCCTCAGAATAAATTTGCCCTTATTACCTTCCAGCTTAAACTTGACGGACAGGATTACACTTTATGGGAAGCCGTAGGTGGTTCTGTTGCAGAAGGTATGGCCCGTGCTCTTGGTGGAGGAGCAGCTGCTTCTCCTGCAGGCGGAATGGGTGCTTCTCCTGTATTTACAGGTGGTTTTGCCGGAGGAACAGCTGCAGGTGCTGCTGCTTCTCCTATGGGTGGTATGGGCATGATGACAGGTGCCGGAATGCAGCAGCCAATGATGGGTATGCAGCAGCACCTGCAGCTGTTCCTCCGGCAAAACCACCTGTAAATACAGGAGAAGCACCCATTCCGCCTGCAGGAGAAGCAGCTGCTCCTCCACCAAGAGCACGGGCCATACCTTCTGCAA
>NZ_JAILGZ010000110.1 GCF_024696245.1 Treponema sp. | reverse complement strand
ATCCATCTTCTTAAAACAGGAAGTGATGGTGCCAGAAACACAGGTTTAGAACCTTACGGAGAAGTACTGGCGAGTCAGGTTTTTGAAAAAATTTGCAACAGTGTTACATATACACTCAGAAAATTTGATGGACGTATAGTTTCCGACTGCAAACTCTTTACAAGTCAGGAATCAGGATATAGACCAATTTCATTGTTTTACAAAGATCAATTAACACTTCCAAAACTTCTTGAAATTTATCGCAGCTATGACTGTGAAGATGCTTTCCGCCGCATGGTTATAGCTGATTGCATAACGCTTAATTCTGATCGCCACTTTGGTAACTTTGGTTTCCTTATAAACAATGAAACTTTTGAACAGATTGCATTAAATCCATGTTTTGATTTTAATATGGCATTTGTTCCTCTTGCAGAAGAAGGATATGATTTTGGAAAAAGCTCTAATGGCAGAGAAATTAGTTTTGATGAATACCTGTCTAAAAGACCTCCTGTTATTGGAAGTGATTATGTAGCTCCTGCCCGCGCTATACTTACTTCTGAAATAAGAAAATCCGTTGAAGCAATACGGGAAACAAATCTCGCAATACAGTGTGACAAAAAGTTTACCGAAAAACGGCTGGCTCAAATAAACATGATAAAGAACGTACAGTGCGAACGTATCTTAGGATACAAAGCGGAATGGGAGTTTTAAATGAATTTAAAAAAGATAACTTTTCTGACAGCCCATAACTGGATTTCAAACCGGCAGGGTGGATTTCATAAATTCGCAGAAGCAGCTGCCAATGCCGGTATTGAAGTAGTTTTTTTTAGTTTTCCTCGTCCATATTACGGCTATTTTATGCACCAGGAGTTGTTTAATAAAAAATCTATAAAAGAACTTCAAAAAGGTATTACTTATGATGTTGGGGCTGCAAAACTTCACAATGTTACTCTTACAACTTTAAAACTTCCCAACTCTGCAAATAGAATTCTAAGTGACAATACAATGAACGCTTTTGAACGTTTTTCATTTACAACCTTTAAAAAGTTTGCAAACAAATGGCTGACCGGGAGTGATGTCTTTGTTTTTGAAAGCTCCGATGGGATGATTTATGTTGATAAAATAAAAAACTTATTTCCTCATGCAAAAATAATTTACAGACCTTCTGATCCTTTAATGTATGATGGTGCTCTAAATCGCTATATAGAAAATGAAAAACACATGATGAAGATAGCTGACCTAAATCTTATAGTTAATGAAGAAGGTCTGAATCTATATAGACGTAAAATTTCCGATTTTGATTCTTCTATAAAATATACACTTCTCTCAAATGGCGTCGATATTGAAAGCTATGAAAAACAATATCCTGTTCCAGAGCTTTTACAAAAAGATAACACAATACTCTACGTTGGTGCATGGGACATTGAATGGAACTTAATGTTTTACGCTGCAGAGAAAAACCCAGAATTCAATTACATTATTGTATGCCCTAACTACCCTTCTGATGATATTCAGAATAAAGTTAAACAATATTCAAATCTTTTTTATGTTCCAGGTATTTCACCACAAGAAGTCCCTGCATGGATAAGCAACTGTTCAGTTGTAATGGTACCTTACGTAACTGATTTTTATAAAAACAGACCTCTTGGTATAACTGCAAAATATTATCAAGCGATGGCTGCTCATAAACCTATAGTGGCATATTGTGATACTCCAAAACTAAAAGACGCAGGAGTCTCAGTAACTTATAATTATGATGATTTTATATCCGCAGTTAACAAAGCTGTAAAAACCAAAACTACAAATTACGAATTTGATTTATCAGCACGTAAATGGGAAAATATTACGACACAGTTCTTAAAAACAATTAAGGATTTATAAATGTCACTTATAGATAAAAAACTAATTAAATTTCTTCTTGTAGGAATAGCAAATACAATAGTAGGTGCAGGTCTCATGTTTCTTCTATATAATTGCTTTTCTTGTTCCTATTGGCTTTCTTCTGCCTGCAATTATATTGTCGGTGGACTTTTATCCTTTATTTTAAATAAATTTTTTACATTTGAAAACAAACAAAGAAACTTCAATCAAGTAATTTTATTTATATTGACACTGTTAATATGCTA
>NZ_JAILGZ010000084.1 GCF_024696245.1 Treponema sp. | reverse complement strand
GCAGCAATTCCCCTTGATGCCTGACTGCCCCTGCAGTCAGGTGTTTAATAAAAAACGCATTTCAGTTAAATAGTTATATGTTACTATTGACACATCAAGGGAATCAGAATTGCGAGAGTCGCAGCAATTCCCCTTGATGCCTGACTGCCCCCGCAGTCAGGTGTTTATAAAAAAGAATTTTCTAAAATTTTTAAAATTACTATTGATAGAAACATAAAATTATTTTATACTGTTTCTATAAAAAGAAACACCCCCGATATAAATCTCTACCGGGGATTTTAAGGGGCCTTAAAGAAAAACATCCTGGCCCCTTAGGAGGATGGGGTGCGGCACAAGGAACTGTGACGCAGGGGAAAGGCTTTTCCCCCCTAAAAAAGATAAAAAGAGGAGTCGGCTATGATTGCATTTATTGATAATAAGGACAGTTTTACTTTTAATATTGTTCAGTCGCTGGAACGTGTGTCCGGAGATAAGGTTCAGGTTTTTCGTTCGGAGGAGGCCAGCCTTGCAGAAATTGAGGCTGCCAAACCTACTCATCTTGTAATCGGGCCTGGTCCTGGTACTCCTGCAGAGGCTGGTATTTCCATGGAGGCTATCCGTTATTTTGCCGGTAAGCTTCCTCTTCTTGGTATCTGTCTTGGTCATCAGGCAATTGGTGCTGCCTTTGGTGCAGATATTGTTGGTGCAAAATATATTCGTCACGGAATTGTTGAAGAAATAAAAACTGACGGCCGTGGTATTTTCCGTAACTCAGGTAACAAGTGTTCTTACACAAGATATCATTCTCTTGTAATTGATGAAAAAACTTTGCCTGCAGAATTTGAAGTTTCAGCCAGGGCTAAGGACGGTGATATCATGGGTATCCGTCATAAAACTATGGTAATAGAAGGAGTTCAGTTTCATCCGGAAAGCATGGCTTCGGAAAAGGGTGATGAACTTTTTAAAGCATTCTTAAAATACAGGAGAGAAAATATGTCTTATGCTTCACTTTTAAATCAGCTTATTGATGAAAAGAAACCTTTGTCCAGGGAACAGACAGAAGGTTTTATTGGTGAACTTGCTGAAGGTTCAATGGATGAAAAAGTTTCTTCTTCAGTTCTTACTGCAATGGCAGCCTGCGGTCTTCCTACTGCTGACGAAATGGCTGGTGCTGCAACTGCAATGCTTAAAAAGAAGACACCTTTCCCTCTTGAAAATCATGGTCTTGCAGAAATCGTAGGAACAGGTGGAGACGGTAAGGGTTCCTTTAATATTTCATCTTTGTCTGCAATTGTTGCTTCAAGCTGTGGTCAGCCAATGGCCAAGCATGGTAACAGGGCTGTTTCTTCTAAGTCCGGTGCTGCTGATTTTATTGAAGCTTTAGGTATTAACATTATGGCAGCTCCTGATAAAACTGCTTCCCTTGTTAAAAAGACAGGCTTTGGATTTTTAATGGCTCCTGTTTATCACTCGGCAATGCGTTTTGCAGCTCCTGTTCGTAAGGCTCTTGGAATCAAAACAATCTTTAATGTTCTTGGTCCTCTTTTAAATCCTGCAAATGCTGAATATGAAGTTCTCGGAGTTTATTCACCGGCTCTTCTTAAAGATTATGCTCATGCTGCAAAAGCTCTTGGTGCAAAACGTGTAATGGTAATTAATTCAGAAGATGGTTATGATGAAATCTCTCCTTGTGCTAAAACTCATGTTTACCAGATTGATGAAAAGGGAAACGAAAATCAGTATGTAATTGATCCTGCAAACTTTGGAATTACTGATGCTGTAGAAGAAGAACTCTATGGCGGCAACGGAAAGGATAATGCTGATCTTGCTATGGAAGTTCTTAACGGTAAGGGTAGAAAAACTATCCGCTATGCTGTTGGTCTTAATGCCGGTGCTGTTCTTTATCTTTCTGGAAAAGCCCGCAGTCTTAAAGAGGGATATGCCATGGCTGTAGAAGCAATGGATTCCGGAAAGACTCTTGCAAAGCTTAAGGAGATTCAGGCTGCCAGTCATGAACTTGATGACACAGCTGCTTAATTATTTATCTATTTGCCACCGGAGTTTTTTATGGCAGACATTCTTACAAAAATAGTAGACCACCGTCTTAAGGATATTGCAGAAAAGGGAATAGATTTTGGTATTGAACTTCCTGCAAAAAGGCAGCGTCTTGTTCATTCTTTTCTTCAGTCAAAGGGGGTAATCCTTGAAGTAAAAAGGGCTTCTCCCAGTAAGGGAGATATTGCACCGGATCTTGATTCCTATAAAACAGCTTTGTCTTATGCAAGCTGTGGGGCAGGGGCAATCAGCTGTCTTACAGAAAGCAATTACTTTAAGGGAAGTCTTAAGGATTTAATGAATGTCTGTCAGGCCGTCGATGAATATGAAAAGTCTGTCAGAAAACCAGGCCCTGCTGTATTAAGAAAAGATTTTATCGTAAGCGAAGAAGAAGTGGACATTGCCTACAGGGCTGGGGCAGATGCAGTTCTTTTAATCAGCCGTATTCTGCCGGAAGAAAAAATGATTGCCATGGCTAAGCGTGCTGCTTCTTACGGAATGACAAGTCTTATAGAAATTCGTTTAGAAGAAGATGTAGAAAAACTCCGTGCTGTTTCAAAAGAAGTAGAAAGCAACTATCTTGCCTGTGGTGTTAACAGCCGTGATCTTTCTGATTTTACAATTGATTTATTAAGGCCTTCTGCCCTGATGAATAAAATCAAGGATGTTCTTGGTAAGAATGCAAGGGTAATTTTTGAAAGCGGAATCCGTTCTCCTCAAAGTGCAGCTTTTGTTTCTTCCATGGGATTTGCCGGCTTACTTTTAGGAGAAGCTGCTGCAAAAAATCCTTCCATCAGGGAGTCTCTGGTTACATCTTTTGTTCATCAGAAGCCTGATGAAAATGCTGTCTTCTGGACTTCCTACTCACAGAATACTTTGCTTAAGAATAATAAAAAGTCACTTGTAAAAATCTGCGGCCTTACAAATAAGGAAGATGCTGTATTTGCTGCAGATAGTGGTGCTTCATTTTTAGGTTTTATTTTTTACGATAAAAGTTCACGTAAAGTTGATTCTGCTTGTGCTGAAAAAATTCTTGACCAGGTGGCAGAAAAAACTGATGCAATAAGGGCAGGTGTTATTGTAGATCCTGATGATAAGGAAGCCTGTGTTGCAATAGATCTTTGCCGCAGTGGAAAGCTTGATGTTTTACAGCTTCATACAAAGAACTGCATAGAAAAGTTTCTTTCAAATCCGTCTTTAAGGACTTTGCCTCATTATTGTGCAGTTAACCTTTCTTCTTCAGAAGATTTGTCTTTACTTGATGAACTTTTTGACATGGGTGAATGTCGTGTTCTTATTGATGCCTTTATTCCGGGAAGTGTTGGTGGTACAGGAAAAGAAATTGATGCAAGTCTTGTAAGGGCAGCTGCAAAAAAATATCCCCTCTGGCTTGCAGGTGGAATTAATCCTGAGAATGTCAGCCGCATAAATACTTCTTATTGCCCTGAATTAATTGATTTAGCCAGCGGAGTAGAAGCTTCTTCCGGAATTAAGGATAAAGAAAAAATAAGACAGCTCTTTGAAGAATTAAGAACTGCCTCTTTATAATTCTTTTTAGAAATATTCAGGAATGGTTTCATTTCCTTCGTTATCATAAAAAGAAATGTTTCTTAAATATATTTTTGTTCCACTTTCGTTAAGGTCCCTTACTCCCCCTATTGTAAAGAGGTAATCGGATTCTTTGCTTAGACCGGACAGATCGATTGTATACTGTTTAAAGTTTTTAGAAACATTGATTTCATTTTTCATTCCGTTATCAAAGTTCATATAAAAAGTTCCGTAAGAAGAAGCCTTTGCTTCAAAAGTAACTTTTTTTATTTTAGAAAGATTAAGTCTTGAACCGTCAGGAATACCATTGTTGTAACAGCCAAAGGAACCTCCCCACCATCCCACGCTGCCTACAGTTATGCAGCCTTTGTCATAATCAAGTGCAAATGTTGCCTCGTGATTTCCCCATTCGTTCTGCCATATCTGTACTCCGCATCCTGCAAAGGATGTAAAAAGTTTAACATTTTCTGAGACAAATTCTTCTGTAAAAGAACTTGTTTCTACTTTAACTTTTGAAGAGGTACAGGCGGTAAAGAGTATCAGTGAAGTTAAGCTTAATGATGCAGCCAGACTGATTATTTTTTTTGTCATTTTAATTCTCCTTCCTTTCAATTTTAAACCAGTAAAATTTTGCTTTCTTTGCATTTCCTTCTGTACTTATTTTTATCTGATGAATGCCTTTTGTCAGCTGTCCTTCAAGCTCTATGTCCTTCCATTTTGCTTTTGTTGAAGGAATGACTTTTTCTGCAATCATTATTCCGTCGCAGCTAACAGCATAAGCTTCTTCATCATCCGTAAGTATTCTCAATGTAAATTTGTAATCTCCGTCAGCAGGAATTTCTACTTTATATGAAGCAAATCTTTTATTCTTAAAGTTTCCCAGTTCAAGAGGAATCTCCTTAAATATCTTTTTATTTTTTTTATCACTTGCACAGGCAATTCCTACAGGTGTATTAAATCTTTCCCCATCATCGCATTTATTTCCTTTTTCCCTGTTGTAGTTGCTTGATGAGGAATAAGCACAGGCAGGAATTATCTGCTCTGTTTTGTATAATTTATCTTTGCTGACATCAGTCATGTAAAGATAAACCTGTCCAAGTTCCGTGAGTTTACCTTTTGAATTTATTTTTGTAAAAATAGAATTGTAAGGAATATTTTTAACCTGGGCATGAGACATAAACCATGCGTAACCTGCAACAATGTCTTCTGAATCCATAGCTTCAACTTTTTGTGTCATTGAAGAAATCTGTTCATATTTATCCTGATGAGGTATTTGATTTTGATCCTGATCCCATGCACAAAATTCTGTGAGAAGAACTTTTTTATTATAGCGGCTTCCATAGGTAGAGCAGAACCACATTACTGCAGAGGGATAATCCATATAACTGTGAAGGGCAAGATAATCATAGTGAGGTTCTTTTCCTTTATTTAGTTTTTTATATTCTTCGATAAATGTATCCATCCACATTTCTGGGCTTCCATAAACAATGCCGTCTGATAAAGGTTCAAAACCCCAGGTAAGGGCAGGAGAGGCAAGCTTTGTATTGAATTTTAAAGCAAGGGATTCAAGCTGCGGCCATTTTTCTGCTGCTTCTGCAGGGGTAAGTTCACAGCCTCCGTATTGTTTTTTCATCATCGGTTCATTAAAACCAAGAATACATTTAACGTTTTTGTGGGTAAAAAGATATTCTTCGGTTCTTTTAATCATGTCTTCAAAGTCTTCTCCTCCTCCCCATATCATTGGAAGAAAGTCAACGGCTTTTTCCGGTCCCAGTCCGCTGTCTCCTGGATTCTGATACCAGTTATAGCCCCAGCTGACATTTGAATTTTCAAGACAGCTTCTTTCTTTTTCTGAAAGACTGTTATAACAGAGTCCTCTTTTTGATGACAGGGATTGAGCTGACAGTGCATAAGTGAACATTGCAAATGTTAAAAATAATAAATGTCTTTTCATCGTATTCCTTCGTGATTGTTCTTATGCTTATTATCCATTTAGATTGAAATGAACGATAGATGTAAATTTTTTTTTCAGGTGTGCTTTTTTCGTTTAACTTATTTAAAAAAAATCAAAAAAAAATACACTTTTTATATGTAAAGTAGTCTTTTATGCCTTAAAATATAGGTATAAACTCAAATAAAGGTGTTCTTTTTAATGAAAACGGTGAAATATTTTTATTTATGTCTGCTGATTATTGCTGTTATTTTTACTGCAGCCGGCTGTAAGGAAGAAAAAAAGAAGAATAAGATAGTTCTTCATGTTTTTTCAAACCTGCCTGACAGGGAATCCGGTCAGGGGCTTATAGAGCAGATGATTATTGACGAATACATGAAGGAAAATCCCGGAGTGTCAATAACAGTAGAGGCTCTCGATGAAGCAGCCTTTAAGACAAAGTTTTATGTTTACTGTCATGAACGTATGCCTGATATTGTAAGTATGTGGGGACAGAGACCGGTTCTTGAGCAGGCTGTTAATTCCGGAAAGCTTCTGGAACTTAACAAGTCTGATTTCTGGAGCTTTGGTTTTAAGCAGCATTCCATGGACGGCTTTACAATGAACGGAAAGCTTTACGGTCTTCCCCGTAATACTGACATGGCCCTGCTTTTTTACAATAAAAAAATGTTTGACGCTTTTGACTGGGAACTTCCCCAGACTCTTGATGAATTAATTAAACTGTCAGTAGAAATTAAAGCTTTAGGTTTTATTCCTGTTTCCATGGACGGAAGCGACGGATGGCCTTTAATGATTTTACTTTCTGATATCTTTAATGATCTCGCAGGTAAAGAATACGCTGCTATTATTGATCATGCCATAGAGACTCATGATTTTTCTCATCCATATATAAGGGAAGCTCTGGAAATATTTTCTTACATTTGCAGTAAGAATATCTTTCAGGACAACTTTGCCCAGGATGATTACGGTGCTGCACAGAATACCTTTACTTCCGGAAAATCAGCAATGTTCTATATGGGAAGCTGGGCAACATCAATTGCTTCCAATTCCAATTATCTGAATGAAATCACACCTTACATTCACGCAGCAACTTTCCCCCTTGTAAAGGAAAATGCTCAGGGTAAAAATAATCTTCTTGCCTGGTACGGCGGCGGTTATGGAATATCTACTGACTGTGATTATAAGGAAGAAGCCCTTAATTTTATTAAATTTATGTTTGCCCCAAAAAGACTTTCAAAACTGGGGCTTGAAAATTCCGTAGGACTTTCTGCCCAGCATGAGATGGATTTTCTTGAATATGCCGAAACTCCATGTCTTATGGAACTTATAAATATTGCAGATAACGAAAGTTTATATTCTGGTACTCCTATTAATGACCGTTCAAATATTAAGTTTAAGTACATTACTGAATTTAATATCATACGCCTGGCTTCAGGTCAGATAACAGTTGAAGATTTTATACAAATGCTTCAGAAGGAAAACGTTTATTGACATGAAAGTTAAAAGTACAAGACGAAGTATTCGTAGAAAAGTAATAATATTCGGTTACAGGATTTTATCTCCCTTATTTCTCTTTATCGTTCTTTTTCTCTGTTTTCATTCTTTCCGGGCAAAATTCAGTGACATAAGGGATAAGTCAAAAACCAGTGCTCATAGTATAGCCCTTAACATGAAGCTCATGCAGGATGAAATCAAGCAGCTTTCTACTTACATTGGTGTTGATAATGATATAAGGTCTATTTTTCTTTCTGATAAAATAAACGAGATGAATGCAAATCCTATTCTCTGGATGGATGTTGCAAGAATAGAAAAGCTTCAGACTTTAATTGCCTTAAACGGAAACATAAAAAGCTTTGCCCTTTATCCGGAAAATGGAGTTCAGCCTTACCTCAGGGGTATGGATGGAACCGTAAACATTCATTCGGTAGAAGATGTGCGCAGGACAAGAGAATATGCCAGAACAATGAACAGTCTTTATGGAATGTACTGGTGTTCCGTTCCAAAAAGCCGTTTTGGTACTTTTGAAATTAACCGTCAGGATAAAATAGTTTTTTATCGTGAGATATATGGCATTTATGACAAGATACCTCTTTGTTTTATGGCCATAGCCCTTAACAGGGAACAGTTTAAGAAAATCTGCCAGGCTTCCATTACAAGCAGGGGAGAAAGCTGTATTGTCTTTAACAGTGATGGCGAAGAACTTTGTTCTATTGATAATTACAACAATGAGTTAAGAAAATATATCCGCAAAAATATAATTACTTCCTTTAATGAACAGAATAATTTTTTTAGTTTTTATTATAAGGGCAATTATGTTTCATGCTGCAAACTTGATGAATACGGTTCTGTTGTCTGTGATATAATTTCACTTAAGGCCTACAAGATTTTCTTTCTTCAGCAGTTCCTTATTTACCTTTATGTACTTATACTGATTTTACTTTCTTTATATGTTCTTCTTAAAATAATGTCCAAGTACATTACAAAACCTCTTTATAAACTTTCTGAAGGTATTACAAAATTTGCAGAAGGTGATTTTACCCAGCATGTAAAGATTTACGATGATGATGAAATCGGAGATGTTGCAAAGGCCTTTAATAAAATGGTTTCGGATATTCAGTCCCTGATTAACGAAAACTATGTTATTAAAATGAAGGAAAAGGAAAATGAACTTGCCAGCCTTCAGTCTCAGATTAATCCTCACTTCCTTTACAATACCCTTAATTCCCTTTACTGGCAGGCTGTAGATCACAATAACGAAACTCTGGCAGATAATATTTTTTCTCTCTCAAGATTGTTCCAGCTTGTTCTCAGCAGGGGTAAACAGGAGATTCTTGTAGAAAATGAATTTGAACTTATTGAACGCTATCTTGAAGTTCAGAAAATGAGGTTTAACACAAAACTTCAGTATGCTATTCTTCTTGATGACAGGATAAAAAAGCAAAAGTTCTCCAAGCTTCTTCTTCAGCCTTTTGTAGAAAATTCAATTGAACATGGATTTTCAAACAAAACATCAGAATGCAACCTTATGATTAGCGGAAAACTTGTTGATGACAGAATGGTTTTTGAGATTAAGGATTCCGGAATCGGTATGTCCCAGGAAGATATTCAGTCTCTCTTTACCGGAGAAAAAAAGGTGGATCATAACCGGGTGGGCGGTTATGCAATAAAAAATATCATTGACCGTATTAAGATTCTTTACGGCGATGAAGGAATAGTTCAGATTGACAGCGTTCCTGGTGAAGGAACTTCTGTAAAAATAACTGTGCCGTTCAGTGAGGATTTAACGGCAGGAGAAAATGATGGCAAAGAAAATTCTGATAGCTGATGACGAAGAGCTTGTACGTTCAAGTTTACACAGGTACATTAAAAATCATTGTCCTTCAGTTGAACAGGTCTTTGAAGCCGGAGACGGTGGAAGTGCAATTGAAATGATTATTAAGAATATTCCTGATATTGTCATTCTTGATGTCCAGATGCCTGTTTATACAGGAATCGATGTTATGCGTCTTACTAAAGAAGCCGGTCTTGCTCCTGTCTTTATTATTCTCTCCGGCTATAATGACTTTGAGTATGCCCAGCAGGCCATGCATTATGGTGCAAAGGAATACATTATGAAACCTGTAAAGGCTTCCCAGCTTGCTGATCTTGTAAACAGCTTTGCATCTAAACAGACTGTAAAGGATGAAGTCATTTCTCCGGATAAGAGATCTTCCATTACCAGGGCGGCAGTTAAATATATTGATGATCATTATTCAGAAAATATTTCCCTTTCTGTAGTAGCAGGTAAACTTGGACTTTCTGCAAGTTATCTTTCTACAAAATTTTCTCAGGACATGGGTATGGGCTTTGTTGATTATGTAAATAAGGTCCGCATAGAAAAAGCATGTCTTTACCTTAAGCATGGTTACTACAAGGTTTATGAAATTTCAGAAAAGGTTGGTTTTAATGATACAAAATATTTCACCAAGCTTTTTAAGAAAATTACCGGTTCAACTCCAAAGAAGTACATGCAGGGAGAAGAATAAAAGAAAACTTTCTGTTTCATAATGTTGACACGTTTTTTATATAATGTTACTATTTATAGAAACATAAACAGTATGAAACAGGAGTAATATATGTCACATTCAGATAACGGATTTTTCGGTCAGTTTGGCGGAAAATATGTAGCTGAAGTTTTAAGGCGTCCACTTGATGAACTTGAAACTGAATTCCGCAAGGCCATGTCCGATCCTTCCTTTACACAGGAATTAGAGGAAATCCAGCGGGATTATATAGGAAGGGAAACCCCTCTTTTACATGCAGCAACTGCCAGTAAGATTTTAGGCGGTGCTCAGATTTACATTAAACTTGAAGGTCTTGCAAATACAGGTGCCCACAAAATCAATAATGCAATAGGTCAGTGTCTTCTTGCCAGGCGCATGGGAAAAAAGCGTATTATTGCAGAAACCGGAGCCGGTCAGCATGGAGTTGCTACTGCAGCTGCCTGTGCCAAACTGGGCCTTGACTGTACAGTTTACATGGGAGAAGTTGACGTACGCAGACAGCAGCCTAATGTTGCCGCTATGGAACTTTATGGAGCAAAAGTACATGCCGTAACTTCCGGAAGCCGCACTTTAAAGGATGCCGTAAACGAAGCTATGCGTGACTGGGCTGCAAATCCTGATACAACTCACTATGTTCTTGGCAGTGCTTTAGGACCTGCTCCTTTCCCGGATATGGTCAGGGAATTTCAGAGTGTTATCGGTAAGGAAGTAAAAAAGCAGATTGCAGAACGAAATCTTGATGTAGAAGCCCTGATTGCCTGTGTAGGCGGCGGTTCAAATTCCATAGGATTCTTTGCACCTTTTGTAGATGAAGATTCCCCACGCCTTATTGGTGTAGAAGCCGGTGGTATTGGTCCTGATGTTGGTCAGAATGCCAGCCGTATGACAGGAAATGCCAGCCGTGACGGTATTCTTCAGGGATATAAAAGCCGTTTTCTTCTTGATGATGACGGACAGGCCCTTCCTACAAGATCAATCAGTGCAGGTCTTGATTACTGCGGTATCGGTCCTCAGCTGGCAGCCCTTGGAAAAAGCGGCCGTATTGAATTTACTTCTGCCCTCGATAAAGAAGCTCTTGAAGCCGTAAAGTTTTTTGCAAAAAATGAAGGTGTTCTCTTTGCCCTGGAAAGTGCTCATGCAGGTGCTCAGGCTATTAAACTGGCACCAACTCTTCCTTCAAGCAAGGCAATTATTATTAACATGAGCGGAAGGGGAGACAAGGATGTCTTTATTACAAGTCCTGTATTCCGTCTTGAAAAATGGCTGGACTTCCTTCATGCAGAAATTGAACGTCTTGAAGAACATAAAGACATTCACGAAGCAAAGATTATGGGTTAAGGAGAATTGTATGTGTGCAAAAATAAATTTAATGAGTCATCTTGTAGCAGGTTATCCTTCTGATGACCTTGCTTTTACTGCAGCTAAGGCTCTTGTTGATGGTGGTGCAGATATTCTTGAAATACAGCTGCCATTTTCTGATCCAAGTGCAGATGGTCCTGCAATTCAGGGTGCATGTACAGAAGTGTTAAAAAGGTCTTACAGAACAGCTGATGGTCTTGCCTTTATAAAAAAGGTACATGAAGCTTATCCTCAGATTCCAATTTATCTTATGAGTTATGGCAGTCTTGTTTATACTCCAGGGGTAAAAAAATTCTGTAAAGTGGCTGCTGAAGCTGGAGTTAAGGGAATGATTATTCCGGACCTTCCTTTTGATTTTGATGAAGGATTAACTGAAGCCTGTAAAGAAAATGGAATGGTAAATATTCCTGTAGCAGCACCTTCAATGTCTCAGGAGCGCCTTGCAAAAATGGCTGATGCCGGATTCCCTTATATTTATGCTGCATTACGTACAGGTATTACAGGAAGTGATACTTCTATAGATCAGGCTACCATGGATTTCCTTAATAAGGTTAGTGCAGGCGGCAGTAAAGTTTACGGTGGTTTTGGTATTTCCAGTGGTAAACAGTCCGGAGCTTTAGCAGGTCATGTAGAAGCTGTAGTTGCAGGAAGTGTTTTTGTCCGTCTTATTACAGAAAATGCAGATAACAAGGAAGTTCTTTATAAAGCTGTAAGGGCAAAGGCAGAAGAAATTACAGCGGGTGTATAAATTAATTTCCGCTGTATAATCCCAGCCTTAAAGTAGAAGAATTGATATCCATTAAAAAGCCCTGCTTGTGGATTCTCACCATAAGCAGGGCTTTTTAATGTATTGATTATAATCAGGTTATCTTGCGTATTCGATAATACGTGTTTCCCTGATCATTGTTATACGGATTCTTCCAGGATAACGAAGATCGGTTTCAATCTGCTTTGCAATCTGTTTTGCAAGATCCTTAACCTGATTGTCAGGAATCTTTTCGTTATTAACAAGAATGCGCAGTTCACGTCCAGCCTGAATTGCGTAAGCCTGTTCAACCCCTTCAAACTTTCTTGCAGTTTCTTCAAGGTTTTCAAGACGCTTAACGTAATTATCTACGGTTTCACGGCGTGCACCAGGGCGGGCTGCACTGATAGCATCTGCAATCTGTACGATTACAGCTTCTATTGTCTGTGCTTCCACATCATTATGATGGGCTGCAATAGCATTTACGACCTTAGGATCTTCTCCCATCTTTCTTGCCATTTCTGCACCAACTTCTGCATGGTTCTGGTCACTGTCGTTTTCTGCACCCTTACCAATATCGTGGAGAAGGGCTGCACGTTTTGCAAGTTCCCTGTTTGCTCCAACTTCTGCTGCAAGTATGCTTGCAAGTTCTGCAACTTCCTTAGAGTGGGTAAGTACGTTCTGTCCGTAACTTGTCCTGAAGTAGAGGCGTCCGATTGCCCTGAGTCCATCCTGATTCATATTGTGGATGCCAAGGTCAAAGAGGGCTTTTTCTCCTTCTTCGTAAATCTTCTGCTGGATTTCCCTTGTTACCTTCTGTACGATTTCTTCAATGCGTGCAGGGTGAATACGGCCGTCTGTAATAAGACGCTCAAGGGCTACACGGGCAATTTCCTTACGTACTGGATCAAAGCAGCTGATTACTACTGCTTCCGGTGTATCGTCAATAATGATGTCAACACCTGTAAGTGTTTCAAGTGTACGGATGTTGCGGCCTTCACGTCCGATAATACGGCCTTTCATTTCGTCACTTGGAAGTGAAACTGTTGTTACTGTAAGGTCACCTGTGGTTTCTGTAGCAATTCTCTGAATTGCAGCAACAAGTACTTCCTGAGCCTTTTTTTCTGCTGTAAGCTGGGCTTCCTGATCAATTTTGTTAAGAAGGGCCTGAGCATCATGTCTGGCATCGTTTTCAAGATTTTTAATAATCAGGGCTTTTGCTTCTTCTGCAGTAAGTCCGGAAATTCTTTCCAGTTCTGAACGGAGTTTTTCTTCCTCAGCCTTCATAACTGCTTCCCTTTTGTCCATTTCTGCTGAACGCTGGGCAGCTTCCCTGTCACGTTTTTCGAATTCCTGGCTTTTCTGTTCCAGAAGTTCTTCCTTTTTGTTAACACGGCTTTCAAAACGCTGTAATTCGGCCCGTCTTTCCCTGTTCTCCCGTTCCTGCTGGTTCCGGTCTTGAATGAGTTGTTCTTTTGCCTGAAGGAGAATCTCTTTTTTCTGAGCTTCTGCTTCTTTTATTGCATCCTGCTTCACTCTTACTGCTTTCTGTTCTGATGCAGTAAGCTGAAATCTGGCGTATATCCAGCGAAAAATCCATCCAAGTAGAACACCTGCAACGGGGAGAATGATGTAAATTGCATAACGCATTTAATTTCTCCTTAGTCACATAAATTTTTTAAATCTAATTAGAATGTATACTAATAGAAGAATTTGATATTGTCAAATGAAAAGAATTTCAGTATTTTGTCCCATGTGTCTCTTTTTTACGGGACAGCAGCCATTTTGAATTTCATTAAAACTGCATTAAAATTATGGACATGCCGGAGAAAAAACAGGAGCTTGTAAACAGGTTCCTAAGGACTTTTACACATTATTTTACTCTTAAGGATATGACACGTATCTTCCTTTCTCTTGGAATTAAGGCAAAAGAACAGGAAGTAAGGGAATTTCTTGACTCCAATCCCTATGTTTTTTCACTTGAAAGGGAAATGTATATTACCAAGGCCGGCGCATTTACAGGAAAACTTTTCAGTATTCATCCTACTTCCAGGGAATTTGACCAGAAAATGGTAGTAATAGGCCACAGGTGCATTCCCTTTGTTAATAACGAGATAGCACCATCTGCAATTTCTTTTTTTAGTGACGGCCAGATGCTTAAATCCGTAAAAGGCAGCTTTGATTCCCAGACTGTACTGGGGTTTTACAGCCTTTTTGGAGAAGAATATGCCCCTCAGTATGTAGCAGCAGATCCTGCCAATGCAGAATTTAATCTTGTAGTTTCTGATTTTGAACTGCCTCCACGAATATTTGCTACAGGTTTTGATATCACTCCGCTTATAGAAAAACACGGCTTTTCCAGGGGAGACAGGCTTTTATGCAGTGTATCTGACTGGGATAACTGCTGCGTTAATGTAATGGTCTGTCATGAAGACGGAAATTTTGTAGAAAACAAGTCTTCTGATGCCAGGGTAAAGTGGTATTCAAATCTTGAAGAGCATCTCATAAACAGTTTTGACCGTCATGGTCCCTGTGACAGTATAGAAAGTCAGCTTGAAACCGTTTTTTTTGAACATGCAGACCAGCTTTGCATATACCAGTGCGGTTCCATAAGTGAATACATAGAGCGCCATGCCAGAAAGGTTGGAATTGAATTCTTCGGCGTAGAAACCCGTCTCTGGAAAAAGGGAGAGACGGTTCCTGCTGTAGGTCCCTGGAATAAGGGAGACTTTACTGACCCTCAGAAATATCCTGCAAGAAAACATTCATTCTGGGCTACACCGGACTTTATTTTTGACCAGTATATCCTGGATATGTTTTTCAGGAGGGAAAAGGACTGTTCCCTTATAATTCCCCGCATGTATCCTTCAGAAAAATACCTCAATCAGAATTACCGTGAAGAACTGTTGTTGCTATTGGAATCCCGAAGTGCTATACTCTCCGAAGAATACAACTGGTTTGCTGACAGGTCTGCAGGTGAATTGAGGCAGAAAGCTCTGGATCTTTATACCAGGGTTTCTGAACTGGTTTTTAAGATAGATTCTTTTGTAACCGGTCTTGAAAAATTCCCTCAGCAGGAGCTGGTAATACTTTCCCAGCTTTACAGTCATGTAACCCATCTTCTTCAGGTTATTTCAGATAATCCTGATATAGAAGGAGAAGTTGGTGATTTTCTTCTTTCAGTTGACGGAATGAACTGGAATTTTGAAGAGGTCAGGGGTATTCTTGAAGACGCAGTTGATAAAAACCGACACGACAGGTTTAAAGTTATAAAATGAGGTTTAGTTAATTATGCAAAGTAATGCTGATGTTACCGGTCTTCTTAAGAGGGGTGGGGTTGTAAAGAATGTAGAAGGTTCTACCCTGGAAGAAATCTATGGTTACATTGCAGAGCGGGCCAGGCTGCCTGACGAAGTTACTCCCCAGGTTTTTGCTGAAGAGCTTCTTATGAGGGAAAGGGTTCTTAGTACTGCAGTTGGAAATTCCCTTGCTATTCCTCATCCGAGACGAACCCTTATTAAAAATCCTGACAACGAAAGAATAATTGTCTGCTATCTTAAGAATCCTCTTGATATGCACGCTCCTGATTCTTTTAGTGTACATACTCTTTTTATTGTATTATCCAGTTCAGCTCATGCTCACCTGGAAGTTCTTTCTTCCCTTGCCAAGCTTTTCAGAAGCAGGGATTTTATCAGATTCCTTGCCATGAAGCCGGATTCAGAGCAGCTGATCAGAAAAATAGAAGCCCTTAAGCTTCTTTAAAGTTCTGTCATTAATTTAAAGACATTAAATATATTGTTTAATATTTTCATAAGGAGAATTTTATGAACACTAAAGCTATTGAAGCAACAGCGCTTTCAATCAGAAGCCTTTCAATGGATGCAATTCAGAAGGCAAACTCAGGTCATCCTGGCCTTCCTCTTGGTGCAGCTGAACTTGCTGCAGTTCTTTATGGAGAAATAATGAAGCATAATCCTGCTGATTCAAAATGGGTTGATCGTGACCGTTTTGTTCTTTCTGCAGGTCATGGTTCAATGCTCCTTTACAGCATCCTTCACCTTGCCGGATATAAAATTTCAATGGATGATATTAAAAATTTCCGCCAGGTTGGTTCAATCTGTGCAGGACATCCTGAAGTAGGACTTACAGATGGTGTAGAAGCAACTTCTGGTCCTCTTGGTCAGGGTATTGCCCTTTCTGTAGGTATGGCTATTGCAGAAACCATGCTTGCAGCCCGCTTTAATACAAACAGTCATAAAATCGTAGACCACTATACATACACTCTGGTTGGAGAAGGCTGTCTTGAAGAGGGTGTTTCTTCAGAAGCATGTTCCCTTGCCGGAACCCTTAAGCTTGGTAAGCTTATCGCTTTCTATGATGAAAACAAGATTTCTATTGACGGCTGTACTGACATTACTTTTACAGACGATATTGAAAAGCGCTATCTTTCTTACGGATGGCAGGTTCTTCGCGGAAGCATGTACAATGTTGGAGAAATTGCTGACCTTGTACGCATTGCAAAGGCAGAAGAAAACAAACCTACACTTATTATCCTTAAGTCTGTAATCGGAAAGGGTGCTCCAAAAGAAGGTACAGCAGATGTACACGGTGCTCCTCTTGGTGCAGAAGGCTGTGCAGAAGCAAAGAAAAACCTTGGTCTTCCAGAAAACGAACAGTTCTACGTAGTTCCAGGTGTATATGAATACTTTGAAGAAGTACGTAAGAATGCTGCGGCTGCAGAAGCTGAATGGCAGGCTGAATTTGATGCATGGGCTAAAGAAAATCCTGAACTTGCAAAAAAATGGGATGCATACTGGAAGGGAGAAAAAACTGCAGAAGTTGAAGCTCCTTCATACAAAGCCGGTGATAAACTTGCTACCCGTGATGCTTCAGGAAAGAGCCTTAACTGCATGGCAGACAGCTATGAATGGCTTGTAGGTGGTTCTGCAGACCTTCAGGGACCAAACAAGACTAAGCTTAAGAACGATGGCGGTACATATACTCCGGAAAACCGCAAGGGCCGTACAATTGAATACGGTATCCGTGAATTTGCAATGAGTCAGGTAATGAGCGGTATTAACCTTCATGGTGGTCTCCGTGCCTTTGGTGCAACCTTCCTTGTATTCAGTGATTACCTCCGTGGTTCACTCAGGGTTGCAGCCCTCAGCAATATTCCTAATATCTATATCTTTACCCATGACTCAATTTATGTAGGAGAAGACGGTCCAACTCACCAGCCTACAGAAACTTATGCAGCCCTCCGCTGTATTCCAAACGTACAGTTCCTTCGTCCGGGTGATGCAGAAGAAAGTCAGCTTGCATGGGAAATGGCAATGGAAAGCAAGGATCACCCTGTTGCAATGGCATTTACCCGTCAGGGAATTACTGTTTACGAAAAGGCCGACAAGGACTGGCGTAATACAGCAAGGAAGGGTGCTTATGTAGTACAGGAAGGTTCAGATTCTCCTGACATTACAGTTGTTGCTACAGGTTCAGAAGTAGAAATGTCCCTTAATGCAGCAAAACTTGTTCCTGGTAAGACTATCCGTGTTGTTTCTGTTATTGATAAGAATCTTTTTGAAAGTCAGAGTGAAGACTTCCAGAAGAAGATTATTGGTAATGCAAAACGCGTTGTAGTTGCAGAAGCCGGTTCAAGAATGGGATGGGAAGGTTATGCTAAGAAGGCTGACCTCTTTACCATCGACCGCTTTGGTGAATCAGGACCAGCTGCAAAAGTAGCAGAAGATCTTGGCTTTACATCAGAAAAGCTTGCTGAACTTCTTAAAAAATAAGTTCTAAATTATTACAGAGGCCCTGGAAGTGATTCCGGGGCTTTTTTATTCCAGATTGTCAGAAAGCCTTGCCAGAAGTTTCATTAATTCTTCCTGTTCATTTTTACTGAAGCCCTTCCAGCAGATATCCATAAGCTGGCGGGAAAGACTGTCAGTAAACATTTTATATTCCCTTCCTTTGTCAGTAAGGTAGATAAGCTTGGACCGGCTGTCCTGCTGATTTGTTTCCATTTGTACAAGACCTTCCTGTATAAGCTTTTTTATTAAGGCTGTTGTAGTTGATTTGGTACGGTTTATTCTTTCTGCAATGCTGCCCATGGTATGTTTTTTTCCGTCTGATAAAAGAAAAAGTATAAAGCCGTGGGAAGAGACAAAGCTTCCTTTTGAAGACAGTTTTTTATTTGTGAGTTCAGCACTTTTTGTATGAATGTGAGATATAAGGTTTAATACCTGATTTTTAGAATATTCCATAAATAAAGACTATAACACTTATCTTGTGTTGACGGCAAATAATAAAATCAGTAAATTTTTTAACATGTTTAAGTTTTTTCTTGTTAAAAATTTTGTTGATGTTTGGGAAAACATTTTTCATGTAATTCTTCTGAATGTTTTCATGATGATTGTTTCTCTTGCTTTAGTTCTTGCCTGGTTTTTACAGGGCTTTTTCTCTGCCGGAACATTTCTTACCCTTGTAATTTATTTTGCCTTTGTAACAGTTATTTCCGGAATAATTTTTACCCTTCTTTTTGCGGAAGGAAAAAATGCAGCTGCTGCTTCAAGGTCAGAGGGTGTTTCTTTTGGCTCTTTCTTTAAGTCCCTTCCTTCTTCTTTTACTGATGGAATAAAGGCCGGTCTTATTTTTACCCTCTTTTTTGCCGTTGCAAGGTACAGCATTCCTTATTATATAAAGTCCTTTTCTTCTACAGGAAATTTTGTATTCCTTCTTCTTGCAGCCTTTATTTTCTGGTTTATTGTAGTTACGGTTTTAAGCCTTCAGTATCTTATTCCGGTAATGAGCCTTATGAATAATTCACTTTTAAAAAGCTTAAAAAAATCATATATACTGTTTTTTGATAATACTCTTTTTTCAATCGGGCTTTTTATCCTTAATCTTATAAGTGCAGCACTTTCAGTTGTAACTTTTGGCCTCGCCCCGGGATTCTGCGGAATTATTTTTAATTCAACAAATGCATTAAAAATCAGGCTTTATAAGTATGACTGGCTGGAAGTAAATCCCCAGCTTTCTGCAAAAGAAAAAAAGGATGTACCCTGGAATGAGCTTCTTGTAAAGGAAAAGGAAATTCTTGGTTCCCATCCAATTAAGAATGCCCTTATGCCATGGAAGCAGCGTTAGGCTCTGTTTTTCTGGCAGTAAGGAAACTTCTCTAGGGAAATTCCTCTACTTTTCAATTACGAACCTTTATGATAATATCTTGAATATTTAAGACCGTTACAAACCTGTAACGGAACAGGAGAATATAAAAATGGCAAACGAAAAAGATACCCACGCATGTACCCTTGACAAAATCATTTCCCTCTGTAAAAGAAGGGGTTTTGTTTATCAGGCTTCAGAAATCTATGGAGGACAGGCAGGTGCCTGGGATTATGGTCCTCTTGGTGTAGATTTTAAGCGTAATATTCAGAATGCATGGTGGAAATATATGACCCAGCTTCATGATGATGTTGTTGGTCTTGATTCAGCAATTTTCCAGCACCATACAACATGGAAGGCTTCTGGTCACGTAGATCACTTTTCAGATCCAATGGTTGACTGTCTTGAATGTAATGCCCGCCATCGTGCAGATAAACTTATTGAAGACTGGTGTGCATCCCATGACTTTAAAACAGACAAGCCTGTAGACACAATGTCTCACGAAGAAATGAAGGCTTTTATTGATGAACATATTAACTGTCCTACCTGTGGAAGTACAAACCGCAAGTATACTGCAGTACGTGAATTTAACCTTATGTTCAAAACTTATCAGGGACCTATTGCAGATGAATCTCATCTTATTTATCTCCGTCCAGAAACCTGTCAGGGTATTTTTACTGACTTTAAGAGCATCGTTCAGTCAAACCGCATGAAGATTCCTTTTGGTGTTGCTCAGGTTGGTAAATCTTTCCGTAATGAAATTATTTTTAAGAACTTTATTTTCCGTACCTGTGAATTTGAACAGATGGAAATGGAATATTTCTGTAAACCTGGTACAGAAGACGAAACTTTTGACAGATGGAGAAAGGACCGCTGGAACTTCTACCTTAAGTACGGTATTGCAGAAAAGAACCTTAAGTGGCATCACCATGACAAGCTTGCCCACTATGCAAAGGATGCTTACGATATTACTTACAATTTCCCTATTGGTTTTGAAGAAGTAGAAGGTATTCACAGCCGTACAGACTTTGACCTTTCACAGCACATGGAATATTCAAAGAAAGACATGAACTACATTGATCAGGAAGACGGAAACAAACGCTACATTCCTTATGTAGTAGAAACATCTGCCGGTCTTAACCGTAACTTCCTTATGTTCCTTTGTGAAGCTTATGAAGAAGAAAATGTTGGTACAGACGGAAAAGATGATTATCGTACAGTACTTCACCTTGATCCACGCCTTGCACCTGTTACTGTAGCCGTTCTTCCTCTTATGAAGAAAGACGGTCTTGCAGAAAAAGCTAAGGAAATCCAGCACCTTCTTAAGGAAGATTTTGTTACTGATTATGATCTTTCTGGTACAGTAGGTAAGCGTTACCGCCGCCAGGATGAAGTTGGTACTCCATACTGCGTAACTGTTGACTACGATACAATCAACGAAAAGAACGAAGATGGTTCTGCTAATCCAAACTTCAATACTGTAACAGTACGTTTCCGTGACAGCATGAAGCAGGAAAGGGTTGCCCTTAGTGAACTTACAATGTTCATTCAGAAAGCAATAAAAGAATATAAGCCGGTACAGAGATAATAACCAGATGGAATTCGTTACCCTTGGAAAAACGAATCTTCTGGTTAGCCGCACTGCCTTTGGGGGAATGAGCCTGGACTGTAAGGAAATAGAGTCCGCTCCTGACCCTGAAGAAATGGTGTGTGCCCTTGTTCACCAGTCTTATGCTGCAGGAATTAATTTTTTTGATGTAGCCAGATCAAAACCTTTGTGTGAACAGCGTCTTGCCAGAGCCCTTCACGGCATCAGGTCCAACGTTTTTCTTGCAAGTAAAACATCTTCACTTACCCCGGATGGTATTCAGAAGGATATTGATTTAAGTCTTGAGTCTCTTGATACGGATACAATTGATCTTTATCAGGTTGAATGTGATTCAGAAGTACCTGGGCTTAACTGCAGTGATGAAGGATATAAAAAACTTCTTTCCCTTAAAGAAGAGGGAATCGTTTCTCATATAGGTCTGGCAACTTATAATCATCAGACAGCCTTAGAAGCAGTTAAAAGCGGACTTTACGAAACAGTTCAGTTTCCTTTTAACATGCTTACAGAAGCTGGGGTCCTGGATATTGTAAAGCTCTGTGCTCAAAATGATACCGGCTGTATAGCTATGCAGCCTTTAAATGGCGGCGTTTTAAGCAATATACCCCTGGCCTTTGGTTTTCTACATCAGTATGAAAATGTTGTACCTGTATGGGGCGTTCATACTCAGAATGAACTTGACCAGCTTCTTTACTTTAATTCTCATCCCCCTGTAATTGATGAAAAGTTTCAGGCAGAGGTAGAGAAGGTAAGGGATTTCTTTAACTGATTCCAATAAGTGATTTTTTAAGAAGTAATTTGTTTTGTTTTTACAGAAGATCCGTTTATTACTGAATATAAACCTTCAGGAATAGACGGATTTTTTTATTTTTTCATTGCTGCAAGGAAGTCTTCAGTTTCTTTTTTATTCATTGCCCTTACAATTTTTATACCGTTGTCACTGGTCTGAATCTTTCCTTCCGGACTGTTATCACCTGCAATCTGAACAACAGGGTTTTTAGGGTCAGTAGGATTGGTATCTACAACCTGGGCAATCTTTCCGTTAGAAAGGTAAACATAAGAACCTATAGGGAAAATGGAAAGTGTAACAAGAAGTGCTTTAAGTACAATAGGGTCGTAAGCATTGTTGTCATTTTTAAGCAGTTCAACCATTGCAGCGTAAGTATTGCGTTCATCCTTGTAAGTTCTTGGGGCTGTAATTGCTTCAAAGGAACAGGCAACGGAAATAATCTTTGAGTAAAGTGAAATCTTATCTCCTGTAATGTGTCTTGGATAGCCGGATCCGTTTTCCCTTTCGTGGTGTTCCAGGGCAGCCAGCTGTATGCTTAATGGAAAGTTTGCTTCCTTAAGGATGTTATAGCTGATAATAGGATGAGTATTCATCTGAGCTTTTTCGCTGGCGGTAAGTTTGTGGTCCTTCATGTAAAACTGCGGAGGAATCCTTATCTGTCCTATTTCGTGAAGAATTGTAGCTGTTGCCAGTTCTACCAGTTTTTCTTCCGGCATATTAAGCCTGATGGAAATGGCAGTTGCTATTACTGCAGAACGGATTGAATGGCTGATAATCATGTTTTTTACATAACTTTCTTCACTAGGAGAAACCCTGAGCATGGTCTGCTGGTTTTCTTTTACAAACTTAACGAATCTTGAAACAGTGTCCATGATTTCCTTAATGTTAAGTTTTTTATGACTGGCATAGTGCATAAAAATCCAGTGGATGTATGTCATGTAGGAATTGTATACGTTTCTAACGGCTTCTATTTTGTCATCCTTACATTCATCTACTTTTGCCGTAAGCTCTGCAAGCTTTGCCTTTATTGCCGTAAGGGCAGGATTTTCTTCTTCGTCAATAAAATCTGAAGTAATGTCTGAGGTTTCCAGTTCTATGTGTGGTGCAGCTTTTACTGCCTGAGGTTTTTCCTGAACATCTTCTTCTGTAAATGTACTGCCGCTTTCTTCCTGACTTTCTTCAAGTTCCGTAAACTGCCATTCAGTAAGGGCCTTAATAAGATCATCAGTAATAGGACATGGTGGAAGGGTTACCAGAAAGAGAGAATCAAGTTTTAATGCTGTTTTGTGGCAGTCTCCTGCCTTCAGGGAAGCTATCTGCAGATTTTCCATAGAATACCTCAGATTTCTTATCGGCATGAATGGGTATTTTCTTTAATCAGCCAGGGCTTTTAAAACAAAGAAAAGGCCCCGGAAAACTTCCACATGGGCCTCTTCGGATGGAGATATGAATTACACAAGGCACGGGCGTCTGGATGTCGTAATGACCGTCCGTACTTCATTGTCTGTCCACTCTCAGCGTGACTGTTATCACAGTACTCTTTTATTATCGGACCCGGTCAAAAAAACATAAGGGCTTTTTTAAAAAATCAGGGATTTTTTTTAGCAGCCGGCAAGAAGTTCAATATAAGAGGAGCATGCTTCTTTTATACTTTTGTAGACTATTCCGGAATACTCAAACTGGCAGATTACCTTGTCCTGGGAAAGTCCCACAGTAAGCTTGTCCAGCTGGTCTTTTGTAGGAAAAACAAGGGCAGCTGCATTTTTTGCAGATGATGTAAGTATTTTTTTATCTATATCTTCAAGTTTATTAAAGAGGACAGGTGTATTTACAGACTTTTTCTTTTTAAGGTCATTTACGGCATTGCGGCAGATTTTTAAGCCTTCATCTGCATTGCAAGTAAGAAAATTAAGCTGGGATAAAAAAAGCTTTAATACCTGGTCAAAATCAGGACCTTCTTTTTTAGCCTCTTCTTCCTTTAATCTGGCTTTTTCTTTTTCTGCCCTGGCAAAAAAATCATTTCTGCTGTCCTTGCCTTTATTGTCCAGCAGCCCTTCGTTAAGAAATTGATCCAGACCGGATTTTTCTATTCCCTTAATAGCAAGACTGTCGGATGTAAGGGAATAGGTTTTTTGTCCCTTTATAAGGGCATTACTGCAGGATGCTTCAAACCAGGAAGAGAATATGGTCATCCTTAAGTCTGTAAGTATTTCCTTGTTTTCATAATTAAGGGCTTTTTTTAAGGGCGCACTCATAAGGTAGCCGGTACTAAAGGTTTCTGCAGTATTTGTTCTTATTGAATTTACGTGGGCCTTTTCTTCAAATTGTGAACCTTTTATATGGGTCTGCTTTCCCGGAAATCCCAGGTCCATGGCAGCTATATATATTCTTTTAGCCCCGCAGAACCTTGCAAAATCCCAGGCAACGGTTGCAACACTTCCTCCGGCACCCAGCCTTCCTTTTTCTCCCAGATAGGATTCAAAATATTTACCCATAGGAAAGTTTGAGGAACATAAAACCCTTTCCTTACATTCAAAACGTAATACTGAAGGGTAAACTGCACTTTCTGCTATAAGAATGGAAGATGGAGCCTTTAAAAATTCCAGGTGAAGGGCGCATACATACTGGGGGTCTACAAGAACAATAAAGTCCGGTTCAACATTTTTTGCAAGAAGGGCATGAAGGGCAGTGTCTACACAAACTATTATGCTTCTCTTTTTAATTTCTTCCATGTAGGGAAGAATCTTTTCCAGACTTGGACCTGCAGCAATGATTGTAAAGGGAATATCCCCTGCCATATCCTTAAATTTATTTATTCCGTCTAAAGTAAAACTCTTTCTTAAATTTTTGCAGCTGTTTTTAAGCCAGAGGGAAGAAAAGCGTTCCAGGGTCTTTACATTTACCTTTTCCCTTTCAGCAGATTTTTCTACAGAAAGTTTTATAGCTTCATACCAGTTTTTATTAGAGGCAGTCAGGCTTGGAAAAGAATAAACTTTCATTCCTCCTGCACTGAAATTTTTAAGGGCAGAAGCAGCTTCTTCAGAATCTTTTGTAAGTATTAAGGCCAGTTTTGGATGCTTAAAAAGCTTTTCCAGGGAACGGCAGGCAAGGGCTGCGTAAAAGGCAGAAGGATCTGATTCAACTATAATAATCTGGCTGTCAGGAGCTTTTTCTGCAAGTAATTCCGGAGCATAAAGAAGACCGCTTCCTAAAAAAAGGGCAGATTCATATTTGTCTTCATCAAAATCCTGTATCAGTTTAAGGGCTTCTCCGGAGGGATTATATCTTGAATGCAGCCAGTTTCCTTTAAAAGAGGCTGTATATTCTCCGTTTTTTGCAGGAGTAGTAATAAATTCCTGAGAAGAATCTGCCTTACTTATTTCATAAAGGCCTGGGAATCTCTGTCTGAATAAGTCCAGATTAGTGTTCAAGATAGAGTTCAATTGTCATGTCCTTTGTAACAGGGCTTCCTGCAGGAGGATTCTGTTTTACAACCCATCCTTCACCATGAATCTCAAATTTAATGGTGCCTGACTTAAGGAGTGAAAGAAGGTCTCTTTTTGGTCTTCCTGTAAAGTCCGGTACTGTGGATTCAACCTGAATTGGGGAAGAACCTTCTATGGTTACATATCCTGAATGTTCAAAAGAAGGGGCCTGATCCCTGTTCATTCCCAGGTAGTCAATAATTTCGTCTGCTGCCTGGGCAATTACAGGGGCAACAATACGGCCGGCATAGGTTTCTCCCTTTGGTTTTTCTATAACGATATAAAGAACTATTTCCGGATTTTCTACAGGGAATACTGCCATACAGTTGGAAATAAAGTCTGTAGTACTGTACCTTCCTGTAGAAGGGTCTGTCATCTGGGCTGTACCGGTTTTAACACCAATGGAAATATCTTTAAGGGAAGCTTTTGTACCTGTACCGCTTCTTGCAGTGGTTTCCATACATTCCAGTATATATTTTGCAGTAGATTCACTTATAACCCTTTGCCCCTTGCTTGTCTGGTGGCTGTAGGTTGTAGTTCCTTCTGCATCCGTAATACGGTGAATAAAGGTAAGGGGCACTTTTACACCCCTGTTGGCAATTACAGTTGCAGCCTGTACCATCTGAAGGGCACTTACAGAAATTTCCTGACCGATGGAAATAGTAGGCTTGGAACGGGCAGACCATAACTTATCATTCTGGTCCTTTATAATTCCCTTGGTTTCTGAAGGCAGTTCAACACCTGTTTTTTCTCCAAAGCCAAAGTTGTGGAGGTATTCAAGGAATGTATCTGTATTTATAGTTTCACTCATCTGGGCAAGGGCGTCATTACATGAATACTTAAGGGCTCCCTTTGCCGTAAGGTAACCGTGGTGGTCAAGACATTTTATACGGATTACTTCGCCACCGGAGGTTTTTCTTGAATATACTCCGTCACATTTGAAGCTGTCATCCGGTGTAATTGAACCGTTGTCAAGGAAGGCTGCTACAGAAAAAATCTTGAATACACTTCCTGGTTCGTAAACTGTAACTGCAGGTCTGTCTATCCTGCATTCTGCCGGGTAAGATGTGTAGTCATTAAGGTTGGCAGAAGGAAGGGTAATATATGAAAGAATTTCTCCCGTTTTGGCATAGGAAGCAATAAGGATTACGCTTTCTGCCTGGTGTTCCTTCATGGCATTCCCTGCAATCTGTTCAAGTTTATACTGAAGGGATGAATCAATGGTCAGGTAAACATTCTGAGTAGACCTGAGATTGTCATCAGATTTTTCTTCCTGACCGGAGTCTTTTTCTGCTTCCTTTGATTTATCCCGGTCTGGAGAAAGAAGCTTGTCCTGACTTAATTCAATACCTGACAGTCCTGAACCTTCTATTCCCATGTAGCCTATAAGCTGGCTTGCAAGTGAGTTTTCCGGATAGATTCTTCCCGGAACTTTGTCCAGTCTCCAGAAACTGCGGTAATTCTTTTCATCAAATAGTTTCAGCAGGGCTTTATATTCGTCCTGGGTAATTTTCTTTTTTAAGGGTGTAGACGGGCTTTTTATGGAATTTTTTATTTTTTCTACTGTCTGAAGCTGATCAATATCAATGATTTTTGCTATGTCCTTAACAAATTCTTCCGGAGACGGTACGTTTTTTGCAGTTACTGCCAGTGTGTAGAAGGTTGTTTGTACCGCAAGAGATTTGCCGTTTCTGTCTACGATTGAACCTCTTTCATAATCCTGTGTTTTTGTGATTTCGTCAGCAGGCTGCTTTTTTACAAAGGAAAGCTGTATAAAATTCCAGATTGTATATCCGGTAAAAAGAACAAAAACTGTAAGTACGGTTATAAAACGTTTTTTTTGAAAGAAGCCGTTTACCTGCATAAAACTCTGCCTAAAATATTGTTTACCGGTACGAATCCGTAATTTCTGGAATCAATTGAAAATTCACTGTTGTCTCCCAGTGCCAGGATTGTGTTCTCCGGAACAGAAGTAGTATTCTTCAGATTTTCGTATTGGTTTTTTGTAAGGGAAACAGTTTTCCCGTTTACCTTCAAATTATAGCCCGAATTATAGGAATATTCCAGCGTATCACCTGCTGTAGCAGCACATCTTTTTATTACCATTCTGTCATTATACATGTAAAAGACTACATCTCCTTTTTTAGGACCGGACCAGTTGAATAAAAGTTTGTCAGAGAAGGGGAGTACCAGCCCGTAGGAAATTTTACTTACGGCAATAGTGGAGCCTGATTTAATGGCAGGTGTCATGGACTGTCCTGAGATTTTATAGAATTCAATTACAAAAAGCTTAAGGATAATGGTAATGACCAGAAGGGCTGCAAGTATTTTTATTATTAAATCCAGACTTTTTGATTTGCTTTTCATATTAATGACCTTTTTTCTTAACTTTATGAATGTTAATAATTCTAATATGTAAAAATATTTGTGTCGATAATAAGTATATGGAAATATTTAACTGTTCGACAAGTATATCATATTCAAGATCATTTTCTAGAAGAAGCAGTGCTTTTCGCTCTTTTAAGGCCGGCTCTGCCATTCCTTTAAGGCTTAATTTATCCAGCTTAAAGGGGTTTGTCTGGGCATTTGTAAAGAAAATACGTACAGAATCCTTTTCCTTTGTTTCAGAGAGCCTGCAGACTGTATGCTCAAGTTTTTTAAAATACGGTCCAAAATACTGGTGGATTCCTTTATGTGGTCTTTCCCTGGTATCACTTCCGGTTTTTATTGATTCCTATCTTCAGAAAAAGGCAAGTATTGCCCTTCCTGTTGAATTTATGGCTCCGGATATGGAACGTATTGATTCAATTATGAATGAGTTTGCCTTTAGTGACTCATCTTATTACGATAAGGACGGTAATGTACTTACTTCTGACGGCAGTCTTCTTGTAAATACAGCCGGAATCAGGGAAAGCGTTACTTATCAGAACTATACTGTAAAAAGTGGTGAATCAATCAGCTCTATCAGCCGCAAATTCGGACTTTCAAATATTTCTACACTTATTGCAGTTAATAATATAGAAAACGTAAGGTCCCTTCGTGCAGGTCAGAAAATCCGTATTCCTTCTGCAGACGGCCTTATTCACCTTGTTCAGTCTGGAGAAAACCTTACGGGGCTTTCTGCAAGATATTCCGTTACTGTAGAAGATATTCTTGATACCAATGAGCTGTCATCTGAAGTTCTTGTTGCCGGACAGAAGCTTTTTATTCCTGGTGCAAAACTTGACAGTGAAAGCCTTCAGAAGGCTATGGGTGAACTTTTTACAAAACCTATTCATGCTAAATGGCGTCTTACTTCAAGATTTGGTTTAAGGCCAGATCCTTTTACAGGTGTAACATCCCGTCACAGTGGAATTGACATGGCCTGTCCTACAGGAACTGCAATTTATTCTTCCCTCAGCGGAAAGGTAAGCTTTACAGGTTACTCAAGCATTTATGGTAATTATGTAATTATAAATCATTATGATGGCTATCAGACCCTTTACGGTCACATGAGCAAGATTACATGTAAAAAGGGGCAGTCTGTAACTCAGAATACTAAGATTGGTCTTGTAGGAAATACAGGTTATTCAACCGGTCCTCATCTTCACTTCAGTGTCTATAAGAATGGTAAGCTTATTGACCCACTTTCTCTTATGAAATAAGGTTATTATATGAAGAAATTCTATTCAGCAGCACTTTTTCTGGCTCTTTCAGCAATAGTCTCCGGTCAGGCTACTTTCGGGAACCTGGATCTTAATCAGAAAAGTTCCCTTATCTATACAGTTAATCAGGATATTCCCGGTGCCGGTAAGTATGATGCCCTTTTTACGGTAAAGCTTGGTCAGGATAATATTCAGGGCAGTCCCCAGCTTATTACCTGTTTTCCGGAAAAAATGGAACTGCTCAATGAAAATTCAACCCTTCAGCTTCGTAACAGATATGGAACAGCCTGGTATTCCTTTGCCGACGATTCCCTTACCTGGAAAAGTGAAAGTGACAGAATCCCTGTTGAATACACAAGAATCGGTGCTGTAAGTCCAAGTCCAGATGGAAAATGGATTTGTTATGTAAACCAGACAAAAAATGCCCAGGGACAGCTTCTTCTTGTAGATGCAATGACCGGTAAATCCTGTATTCTTGTTGAAGAAAATCCTTTCAGATATGACAGTGTAAACGTAAAATGGGCACCGGACAGCAAGGCTCTTCTTTATGAAAAAAATGGTGCCGTATATTTTATAACTCCATCTTCTGCCTTTAAAAATGTAAGCCTGCCGGAAGATTACCGTAAAATCGGTGACGGTTATATTTCTTCTGTTGAATGGACAGACAATGCTTCCCTTCTTTATATAAGCGGTGACATTATTTACCTCATCAGGGAAAATGAACTTTATACAAGGGGTCTGTATTCTTCTTTTGTTGGCAATGGAACAATTGCAGGCAGACTTCCTCAGTCCTTTGATCCTTCTGAAGATATCTTCTTTTGTGATAATGAAGGCCACCAGCTGGTTCTTATTACAGGGGGAAACTTTATAAATTATTATTCCATTGGTTCTTCCGGTTATGATTATGTTACAAGCCGGGGAATCTATCCCCTTACTGGTATAAAAGGCGCTCCACTTAAATATAAGGTCTTCTGGACTGGAGAAAGAAAGCCTCTTTTATGGATGGAAATGCTTTCATATTCAACCGGAAAAAAGACTGCTACCTTCTATTCTCTTTACGGAAAAAACGGCCGCATGGAACTTCTTCTTGATACAGAAGAATCAACGGAACCTGTGCTTTCTAAAGACGGAAAGCATCTGGCTTTTGGCAGTGGAAAATCAGCCTTTATTTATGACCTGACTGAATGGAAACTCTGCGGAAAAACTTCAGGAGAAAAGATTCTGTCCCTTTTATGGCTTACAAATTCTACTCTTGTTGCCGGCAGTGACGAAACTGTTTTTCTTTATTCTGTTGATTATAAAAGTCTTGCGTCTTCCCAGCAGGTTCTTTTTCTTTCTTCTGCAGGAAAGGCTTTCTGGAATGGAGAAGAAATCTGTTCTAAAACAGCTTCAGGTAAAATATACAGCTGGAATTCCAAAAGAAAATCCTGGGATTTAAATGCTGCTTTGTCAGATGTAAAGAATGCTTCTGAAAAAAATTCCCGTTACAGGGTATTCCTTGGAACTTCCTTAAATAATCATTTTAATAATTCGATTTATGTAAGGTCTCTTTCCGGATCTGTTCTTACATATCCTCTTTATTCTCAGACAGAGATTCCTTCAGAAACAAGAAAGTCAAAAAGAGTTGCCCTTGTTTTTGATGCAATGGAAAGCGGAGAAGGGGTGCCTCAGATTTTAAGTGTTCTGGAAGAATATTCATTAAAGGGAACTTTCTTTCTTAACGGAGAGTTTATCCGCCGTTATCCTGTAGAAACAAAACAGATTGTTGCTTCCGGCTGTCAGTGTGCTTCAATTTTTTACAGCAGTGCAGATCTTCTTTCTTCTAATTTTATTATTGATAGTGATTTTATAAAAAGGGGACTGGCAAGAAATGAAGATGAGTTCTTTTCTGCAACGGGTAAGGAACTTTCCCTTATGTGGCATGCACCATATTATAGAAGTAATGATATGATGAAGGCAGCTGCAGCAGAAGCAGGTTATTCATATCTTGAAGCCTGTCAGGAAATAAAGGACTCTGTTTCTTTTGAAGAAGCAGCTTCTGATCCATCTGTAAAATACTTAAGTTCTTCCCAGCTCATTGATCAGATTACTGCCTCTTTATATGACGGAATGGTTATAAGCATCAGTACCGGAAAATCTAAAGGCAGCAGAAAGGATTATCTTTACGAAAATATTGATCTTTTAATATCTGCCATTCTTGATTCAGGCTGTACCATTGTAGATGCAGCCCAGTTTGCAAGATAATTTACATTGACCTTCTTAAAGACCATACTATTATTTTATCAGCTATGAGCCCCGGCCCGCTTTTTTGAGTAGTAGTACGGTCACTTACCAGATCTACTGTTCGCAGGGCAACATTGTCTGCATGGAAGATAAGTTTTCCCAGAACCTGTCCTGCGTTTACTTCTTCAGATACAAAATCAGGCTTTATTACCTTACACTGAATTTTTCCATGAGCAGCTTTTGGAATTGTAAAGTCAAGTTTTTCTGCCGGAATAAGTTTGAATGCTTCTTCCTTACATCCAGGATTTGAAATTACATATTCATATTTTTCTTCAGGCCTGTAGCTTTCAAAATTATTAAAGGCGTAATCCATCAGTCTTGTACCGTCAATCTGTCTGTAATAGTTACCTTCAAGGGTACTTCTTCCAGGACCATTCATTATAACGGCAAGATAGCGCTGTCCGTTTCTTACTGCTGTAAGGGCAATATTGTAGCCGCTTTCATCAATAAAACCGGTTTTAAGGCCATCGCAGCCTTCCAGTTCATCAAGGAGTTTATTTGTGTTGCTTATAGTCCAGCCATTATGCTCCGGATAGGTAAATTCCTTTACAGAGTGATAGTCTTTAAGGCTTTCCGGAAAAGAAGTAATGTACCAGAGGGAAAAGTCCGTAAATTCCCTGGCTGTTGTAATGTTCTGAGCACTGTAGCCTGAGCTTTCAACAAAAAATGTATTTTTAAGGCCAAGATTATGTATTAAGGAATTCATCCTTGCAACAAACTTGTCCATTCTTCCTTCTACATAATTTGCAACTGCAATTGAACCGTCGTTTGCACTGGCAACTGCAAGTCCTGTAAGAAGGGTTTTAAGGTCAACCTTATCATCTTTTTTTAATCCCATTCTTGAAGCATCCCAGGGAAGGTTTTCTGCCCAGCTTTCAGGAGGGAGGGGAACAGTATCCGTAAGCTTAATCTTTCCATTTTTAACGTCCTCAAAAACAACTGCCATTTCTACAAGCTTTGTCATTGAAGCAGGAGGAATAAGGGTATCAGGATTTTTTTCGTAAAGAATGTTGCCTGTTGCAGTATCAATTAAAACTGCACTCCCTGAGTTTATGTCAAAACCGGCCTGGTTTTTGTAAGGCAGGGGATGAAGCCTCTGTAAGCGTTCAGGGTAAAGGTTTTCTAATTTATCAGAAAGGAGATTTTTCTCTTCTTTACTAAGGCTGCTGCATTCCGGGTTAAGGACAGAAGCCCTTCTGACTTCAAAAAATATGCTCAGGATAATAATAAGGCCTGCTGATGCTGCGATAGTAGCTTTAATTTTATTTTTTTTAGTCATTTTGCCTCACCGCCTTTTTATGCTCTTGAAGCCCTGTTTCTTAAAAGAAGGTCTGCCAGAGTAATGGCAGTCATGGCTTCTATAACCGGAACAATTCTTGGACACAGACAGATATCATGTCTTCCTTCAATTAAGACATCACAGTTTTTTCCATTAATGTCTATGGATTTCTGTTCAAGGTAAATGCTTGGTACAGGTTTTACTGCAGCCCTGAATATAATGTCATTTCCGTTGGTAATACCGGCAAGGATTCCTCCTGCATTGTTGCTTTCAAATACAGGACCTTCCCTCATCTGGTCATTGTTGCTTTTTCCATCTGAATCCGCACTGTCAAAGCCGCTTCCAAATTCAATTCCCTTTACGGCACCTATAGAAAGAATGGCATGGGCAATAAGGGCATCTGCCTTGTCAAAAACAGGTTCTCCAAGACCTGTAGAAACACCCTGTGCAATACACTCTACAATTCCTCCGCAGGAATTTTTTTGCATGCGGTACTGATCTACAGCTTTAAGCATTTTTTCTGCAGCATCTTTATCTGCACATCTCATAAGGTTATTTTCTATTTCTGCAAGGTCTGTTTTTTCTGCACTGATACCTGCAGCTTTTTTTGTATAGGCAGTCACTTTTATGCCTTCCTGAGCAAGAAACATTTTTGCAAAGGCCCCTGCAGCTACTCTTGCACAGGTTTCCCTTCCGCTGGAACGGCCTCCGCCCCTGTAATCCCTGATTCCGTATTTTTCAAAGTAGGTATAGTCTCCGTGCCCTGGCCTGAATAAATCCTTTATATTTGAATAGTCTCCTGAATGCTGGTTTTCATTTTTGATAAGAATTGCAATGGAAGTACCTGTGGTTTTTCCTTCAAACACACCACTAAGAATTACAGCCCTGTCAGATTCTTTTCTGGCAGTTACAGCTGCACTTTTAGCTCCCGGCTTTCTTCTGTCCATTTCTGCCTGAAGAAAATCTTCATCTACCTTAATTCCTGCCGGACAGCCGTCTATAATACAGCCAAGTCCTTCTCCATGACTTTCTCCAAAAGTTGTAACCCTGAATGCCTGTCCAAAAGTATTTCCTGCCATTTTCTGCACCTTATATCTGATTATTTATATAGAAGTTATTCTATCGGTATCAGGCTTTTATGTCGAGTTTTTAAGCCTTTAATCCATGTTTCTACTTAAAGAATTCAATTGATTAAATCATTGCAAATCACTAATATTTATTCGATTTATTTAGCAAGGAGACTGTCATGGCTTTAATTCACGGTGCATATACTGCAATGATTACACCAATGCTTTCAAATGGTGATGTGGATTATGAGGGTTTTAAGAAAAACGTCATGTTCCAGCTTGAACAGGGAATAGACGGACTTCTTCCTCTTGGTACCAGCGGTGAAACACCAACTCTTGATGAGGATGAAGAAGAAAAACTTCTTGATATTATTTTCCCTTTAGTAAAGGATTTTAATAAAAAAAATGGTAAAGACGTTAAAGTAATGGTAGGTGCAGGAAGCAACAATACCAGGGATGCTGTACGTTACTGTCAGCGTGCTAAGGATTTTGGTGCAGATTTTGCCCTTGTAGTTACACCTTATTACAATAAGCCTAGTGATGAAGGTATCTTCCGTCATTTTGAAGCTGTTTCAAAAGTGGGGATACCTGTAGTTGTTTATAATATTCAGGGCCGCACTGGTAAGAATATTTCTACAGCCCTTCTTCAGCGTATTGTTGAACTTCCAAATATTGTGGGAGTAAAGGAAGCCAGTGGTAATATTAACCAGATGATGGAAGTAATAGAAAAGATTAAGCTTTCAAAACCTGATTTTGCAGTAATGAGTGGTGATGATGGTCTTACACTTCCTCTTATGGCAGCAGGTGGAGACGGTGTTATCTCTGTAGTAACAAACATGATTCCTGGTCTTATGGGTCAGCTTGTACACGAATGCGAAAAGGGTAACTTTGCAGAAGCAAGAAAGCTTCATTACCGCCTTCAGCCATTCTTCAGGGCAGCCTTTGTAGACGGAAACCCTACATGCATTAAGTATGCCATGAATGTTAAGGGACTTGCAGCCGGAAGTGTACGTCTTCCTCTTGCAGAGCCAACTGATGCAGCTAAAAAAATTATTGAAGACGCAATCAAAAGCTGCAATCTTTAATTAATAAAAAAAATCAGGTCCCTTTTATGGACCGCTTATAACTAAGGAGTATATTATGGAAAAAATAAGCGTAGGTGTTCTTGGTGCTACAGGTATGGTAGGACAGCGCTATATTAAACTTCTGGAAAATCACCCATGGTTTAAGGTTACATATGTTGCAGCATCTCCACGTAGTGCAGGTAAACTTTATAAGGATGTTGTTGCATCAAAATGGCTCATCGGTGAAGAAATCCCTGCAGATGTAGCAAACCTTACAATTCAGGATGCAAACGATGCAAAGCTTGCCCTTGGAAAATGTAAGTTTGTATTTTCTGCCCTTGAAATGGGAAAAGACGAAATTAAGGCTCTTGAAGAAGCTTATGCTGCAGAAGGAATTCCTGTAGTTTCAAATGCAAGTGCAAACAGATGGACAGAAGATGTACCAATGCTTGTTCCGGAAATCAATTATTCTCATCTTGATATTATTAAAAAGCAGCAGGAACATCACGGCTGGGATAAGGGATTTATCGCAGTTAAGCCTAACTGTTCCCTTCAGACTTATATGATGCCTCTTCATGCCCTTATTATGGCAGGTTATCCTGTAAAGCGCATGATCGTAACTACACTTCAGGCAACAAGTGGTGCAGGTTATCCTGGTGTTCCTTCTTTTGATATGATTGACAATATCGTTCCATTCATTGGTGGAGAAGAAGAAAAGACAGAAAAAGAATGCCTTAAGATTCTTGGAAAAGTTGACGACGATAAGATTGCAAATGCTTCACTTCCACAGGTAAGCTCAACATGTACCCGTGTACCTGTTATTGATGGTCACACAGCTTGTATTTCCCTTGAATTTGATCTTCCTCAGGATAAAAAACCTTCCCTTGAAGAAATCGAAAAGGTATGGACTTCATACAAGTCACTTCCACAGGAACTTGAACTTCCAAGTGCTCCTGTTCATCCTATTGTTGTACGCCATGAAGACAATCGTCCTCAGCCACGCCGTGACCGCGAAACAGAAAAGGGAATGGCATGTGTAATCGGTCGTCTCCGTCCTTGTAATGTATTTGACGTTAAGTTTGTAGCTTTAAGCCACAACACTAAGCGCGGTGCAGCAATGGGTGGTATCCTTAATGCTGAACTCCTTAAGGCTAAAGGATTTTTTGACAAGCTTTAATTGATTCATTTTTTTACAGGTCCAAAAAAGTAAAAGTTAAGGGCCTGTAACTATTGAATAAAAAACTTATAAGGGATATAAAATAAACATGATTAAATTGAACCTTCTACTAAACCTAGATTCTCGTAACGCTTGCCCGGGCACTAGGTACTAGGATTGTTCAATATCATTTCTTGATTTTGTATACAAGGACCTGTTGCTTAGGCAGCAGGTCTTTTTTATTTTTTTACTGTATTTAATTAAATGGGGGAGTAAAAATATGAGCAGAATGAATCCAAATGGAAAGTACGGTTCTTTTGTGGACCTGGATTTTAAGGAAAGGACCTGGCCTTCAAAAAGAATTACAAAGGCTCCTTTATGGTGTTCCGTTGATTTAAGGGACGGTAATCAGGCTCTTGTTAATCCTATGGGAATTGACACAAAGCTTGCCTTCTTTGATCTTCTTGTAAAAATTGGTTTTAAAGAAATAGAAGTTGGTTTTCCTGCAGCCAGTGACACAGAATACGATTTTTGCCGCCGCCTTATAGAAGAAAATCACATTCCTGATGATGTTACCATTCAGGTTCTTTGTCAGGCCCGCGAAAAGCTTGTAAAAAAGACTCTTGAAGCCCTTAAAGGCTGTAAGCAGGCAATTTTCCATATATACAATTCTACTTCTCCTGCCCAGCGTAAATATACCTTTGGTAAGTCAAAGGAAGAAATAAAGCAGATTGCTATTGAAGGTGTCCGCTGCATTAAAAACAGCCTTACAGAAGAAGACAGAAAAAAGATTCGTATTGAATATTCTCCGGAAAGTTTTTCCATGACAGAAATTGACTATGCAATTGAAGTTTGTGAAGCCGTAAAGGCAGAATGGGGCCTTCTTCCTGGTGAAAAAATCATCATGAACCTTCCTACAACAGTTGAATGCTATACTCCAAATGTTTATGCAGACCGTATTGAATATTTTGCAAAGCATATTTCTGACAGGGAACATGTAATTATTTCTACCCACTGCCACAATGACCGTGGAACAGGTGTTGCTTCTGCTGAACTTGCCCTTCTTGCAGGGGCTGACAGAACAGAAGGCTGTCTTTTTGGTAATGGTGAACGCACTGGTAATCTTGATATTGTAAATGTAGCCCTTAACATGTTCTCAGAAGGTGTTGACCCTGAACTTGATTTTACAAATCTTCCTGAAATTGCAGAACTTTACAACCGCTTTACCGGTATGGAAATCAATCCAAGAAGTCCATGGGCAGGTGAACTGGTATTTACTGCCTTTAGTGGTTCTCACCAGGATGCCATCAGAAAGGGAATGGCTGCCCGTACTAAGATGGATAAAAATGCCCTCTGGGATGTTCCTTATCTTCTTATTGATCCCCATGATATCGGTCGTCAGTATGAAGGAATTATCCGAATTAACAGTCAGAGCGGTAAGGGTGGTGCAGCTTATATTCTTGAAGAAAAATACGGACTTATTCTGCCTAAAGCAATGCATCCGGCTCTTGGAGAAATCATTAAGACTGCAGCAGATAAGGCTCAGCGTGAACTTCAGACAGAAGAGATTTATAACCTCTTTGTAAAACAGTGGCTTGAAGCAAAGGGAAGCCTTTCTATTCTTGACCTTTCAGAAACTCATCTTGAAGGAAACGGAACTTCCGGAGAAACAACCATGTGCCGTGGTGTAGTAACCTGGAAGGGAGAAAAGTTTACTATTGGAGAAAAGGGTAACGGACCTCTTGATGCCTTCTCTGCAGCCCTTAAGGCCACACCGGCTCCTGCATTCAGTATTACAGCCTTCCATGAGCACAGTGTTGGTACAGGTAATGATACCAGTGCCGTAGCTTATGTTCAGATTACCTGCGAAGACGGCCAGCAGTACTGGGGTGCAGGAAAATCTACAAGTGTAGGTAGGGCAGGTATTGATGCTGTAGTGAGCGCCCTTAATCAGATAAAGTAATTATATAACAGAATTTTATCAGGGAATGGAGCTTTTAATTGTAACTTTGCCCCCATGGCAGTGTTTGTTTTTATGAATATTGCAAGGGCAATATACAAGCAGTTTTGAGGACGATTAAAAATCTCCTTTTTTTCTGCATCCTCCTCTCCTTTTGACCTCCGCAGGGTTCGTTGAACATGCGGAGGTTTTTTTTATGTACAGTGTAAAAAAAAATATAAAAATTTATGTGAATTTATTAAAAATGCACTTGACGCTTTTTTATATAAAGTATATATTATTCTCACGTTCAACGAACGGATGGGCTATTAGCTCAGGTGGTAGAGCACCGCCCTTTTAAGGCGGCTGTCTGCAGTTCGAGTCTGCAATAGCTCAGTAAAGCATCGGAAGCAATTCCGGTGCTTTTTTTATGCCCTTCCGGCTTGTCAGGGGGCTGTGCTTGTTCAGAATTATAAAAGCAGTTATAATCGCAGCAAGAATTCAAGAATATTTATATATATGAGGTTTATATGGACAAAGAAGTAAGGGTTCGTTATGCTCCGTCTCCAACCGGACTTCAGCATATTGGTGGTGTAAGAACTGCACTTTTTAATTATCTTTATGCACGTTCTCAGGGCGGTAAATTCATTCTCCGTCTTGAAGATACAGACCGTACCCGCTATGACGAAAAATACGTACAGAACCTGTATGACACAATGGCATGGCTTGGAATTGACTGGGATGAAGGTGGTTCCAAGGGTGGTGAATATGGTCCTTATGTTCAGAGTGAACGTTTTGAACTTTACAAGGAATATGCCCAGAAACTGGTAGAAAAGGGAGAAGCTTACTACTGTTTCTGTGACTCAGAGCGTCTTGAAAGAATCCGTAAAATACAGACAGAAAACAAACTTCCACCTGGATACGACCGTAACTGCCGTCATCTTACTCCGGAAGAAATAAAGGCAAATCTTGATGCAGGCAAGCCTTATGTAATCCGTCTTAAGGTACCTCTTGAAGGAGAAACAAAGTTTACAGACCATCTTCTTGGTGACATTGTATGGAAAAATGAAGATATTTCCCCTGATCCTGTTTTGCTTAAGTCAGATGGTTTCCCTACATATCATCTTGCAAATATTGTTGATGACCACATGATGAAGATTTCTCATGTAATGCGTGCTCAGGAATGGATTCCATCTACACCTCTTCACGTTCAGATGTATCGTTCATTTGGCTGGGAACATCCTGAATTCTGTCATCTTCCTATGGTAAACGGATCTGATGGTAAAAAGCTTTCAAAGCGCCATGGTTCCACATCCCTTAATGAATTCCGTGCAAGGGGATATCTGCCACAGGCTATCGTAAACTATGTAGCTCTTTTAGGCTGCTCTTATGATGACGGTGTAGATATGTATACACTGGAAGAACTTGGAAAGAAATTCAAGCTTGAACATCTTAACAAGGCTCCTGCTGTATTTGATTATAAAAAACTGGAATGGTACAACGGTCAGTATATCCGTGCCTTAACTGATGAGGAACTTTATAAGTGGACCCTTCCTTTTATAACTAAAACAGGTGATGCCTGCCTTGAAATTAATCCTGAAAATCCTCAGCCTAAGCCAAAGGTTGGACCTGAATATTCTGGTGTAGCCCTTGGTCCTGATGGTGAACCTGTTTGTGTAGATGCTTCAATGAATATGTCTTCTGCAGATGTAAAGGCTGCCCTTATGAAGCTTATGCCTCTTATTAAGGAACGTCTTCACTTCCTTACTGATGCTGCGGAAATGGTACACTTCCTCTTTACAGAGCCTGCTGTTCCACCAAAGGCTGACATTATTCCTAAAAAGATTGATGAAGCAAAAACAAAGGAAGTTCTTCAGAATGCAATTGAATTTGTAAAGCAGCTTCCTTCCCTTGATCACGAAGCCAGTGAAGCTCTTGCTAAGTCTTATGCAGAAAAGCTTGGAATTAAACTCGGTGACTTTATGATGCCTATCCGTATGGCAGTTACAGGAAGCCGTGTTTCTCCTCCTTTAATGGGTTCAATCCTTATTCTTGGAGTAGACAAGTCAATCGAAAGAATTAACAGGACTCTTGCAGAATTCTGATTTTGCAGCTGAATATTAGAGGCCGTTTCTTTTATAAAGGGGCGGTCTTTTTCTTTTGAAAAAATTTGAGGTGAATGTTTAAAATGGCTAAAGAAACAGTTAATGATACCATTAAGGAAATATGTTCACTCCTGGCAGATATTCAGGATGAAAACCTTATATTTGATTTTTTCGGATGCCTCTTTACAAAGGCTGAACTGAAGGATTTTTCCAACCGCTGGAATCTTGTTAAGGAACTTGATGCAGGAACAACTCAAAGAGAAATTGCCAGAAAATTCGGTATGTCTCTTTGTAATATTACCAGGGGCTCAAGGGAAATGAAAAAAGAGGATTCTGCTTTTATGAAGATTCTTGCCATCTATAAAAACAAAAACCCTTCTAAAGAATAGATTTATTCTGTCAGTGATTTTTTTGATTTAATTTAAAATACAAAAAGGCACCTTTTAAGGCCTGGATAAAGTGTATCCCTGGTTTGCTGTAAAAAGGTGCCTTTCTTTTATTCTTTTATTATTTTATTATTTGTTTTTGTTTACAATGCGGCTTTCTGCTTTTCCGCTAGCAATATCAATAAAGCGTACAAAAAGAGAAACCTTGTTGTCTTCATTAAGGTTATTCCAGATTCTGTCTGTAAGTTCATCGATGTTTCCCTTAAGTTCAACTTTTTCTGGTTCACCTTCAAAGCTTGGAAGAGGGTTGCCGTTTCCCATATATGTGTGGATGTAGCGGCCTGTTCCTGCTGCAGGGTTTTCATAGGCAAAGGTATATCTGTTTGTACCATTTTCATCACCATCGTCACTTTTAAGAATTGAAAGGGTGATATCATAGTTTGAGTTTTCTACATGAAGGGCTGCAGAAATACGTGGTGTAAAGTTTGGTGAATCCGGCTCAAATTTTCTTGAACGGAGAGACTGTTCAAATGTAAGTCCCTTTTTAAGTCCTTCCCATGCTGTATCTGTCTGATCACCATTAGTTACTACAGTAATGCCTGGCAGTACCCTTACAGGTGAGTAGATAATAAGGCTTGGATCTGTAAGTTTTGAAGGATCAAAAGCCTGTGTTTTAATTCCTTCTCCATCTTCTACAAAAACTCTGTTTCTGCTGTTTACGCTTCTTCCCATAATCCAGTAGGCTGCAACGGCATATTTTCCGTCTTCAGATTTTCCAGCGATAATTCCTCTTCCAGGATATTCATTCTGAGAAAGGGTTTTTGCAAGGTCTTTTTTTTCCATTTGTTTTCTCCTGTCATCTTCCGTATGAGCGGTTTTGCAGGATTATATCATAGATGTTGGCGTTTTTCTATTATTCGGGATATAATAAATGCATGGCAGATACTACAGTTGTAAATGCAAGTCCTTTAGGACAGCATCTTGAACGCATTGCTGAAAGTCAGCAGGTTTCATATTTGGTTTTCAACAAGAAAAGAATTACTCTTGTTGCAAAGATTATGATTGGACGGGAAACAGACAATACTATTGTTGTAGACAATAAGCTTGCCAGCCGCCATCATTGCATGATTCAGAAAATACGTGACGCATATTTTCTTAAGGATGAAAATTCTACTAACGGAACTTTTCTTAACGGAAGGCGTATTCCTCCTGATAAGTATGTCCGTCTTAATCCTGGTGATAAAATTACCATAGGATCTTCTAATCTTATAATGGGCTGATATTTTATTACATGGATTTTTCTTCCCTTTTAAAAAAACTGAATTCCTATAAGCCTTCCTCAAGTCTGCCTGATGATTCTCAGCTCATGCAGGAACTTGATGAAACTATTTCAGTTCTGGAAACTGAATCTCCTGAATACCGTCCTTTAAATAAAGAGGGTAAAAGCGGCTATCTTCTGGATTTTACTTTCAGTTCCCTACCGGTAATAATTGTTCCGGATCTTCATGGCCGCTATAATTTTTTACTCAGGCTTCTTAAAGCAGAACTTCCTGCCTTTAAGCTTTCTGTTGGAGAATTACTTTGTGAGCAGAAGTTGATTATACTTTGTGTAGGAGATGGAATTCACTCAGAAAAAAGGGGCAGGCTCAGGTGGCAGCAGGCCTATGAGGACTGGCAGAGTAATGCTTATGCCGGACCTTCCATGCAGGAAGAAATGAAGGAAAATATTTCTACCATGCGGATTGTAATGGAATTAAAAAGAGATTTTCCCCGGAATTTTCACTTTTTAAAAGGTAATCACGAAAATATCCTTAACTCTTTTGATAATGGAAACAGGCCTTTTTATAAGTATGCCAATGAAGGACAGATGACCTGCGATTTTATAAGACAGGTTTATGGAGATGCCATACTTTATCTTATAAGTCTTTTTGAAAGTCATCTTCCTGTCTGTTCTGCCTTTAAAACCTTTTGTGTTTCTCATGCAGAGCCGGAATCTTTTTTTACCCGGGAAGAAATTATAGAAGGTGGCAGCGATTTAATTCATGCCTTTACCTGGACAGATAATGATGTTGCTGCAGAGGGCAGTGTAAAAAAACTTTTTTCCATGCTTACCGGCCTTTCAGAAAAAAAAGCCTTATGGTTTGGTGGTCACAGGCCTGTTAGTGAAAAATATCTTTTGAGGCAGAACGGAAGTTACGTTCAGTTTCACAATCCTCAGAAGATGAATGTTGTAGTAATCAATAAATCAGGAAAATTTGATCCTGAAAAAAATATAGTTTCAGTAATTTAACAGTAGGGGATAATAATGGCTGTGGTTCCTGGCGTAATCGGAAAATATAAAATACTTGCAGTTGTTGCAGTAGGAGGAATGGGTACTGTTTATCGTGCCATGCATCCTTCTTTAAAGCGCACTGTAATCATAAAAAAACTTACATTAAAAAACGGCGGAACTTCCATCAGGGAAAGATTTAAAAGAGAAGCTCAGATTCTTCTGGATTTATCTTCTCCTTATGTTGTAAGAATGTTTGATTATTTTACAGAAGGCCGCTCTGATTATATTGTCCTTGAATATGTAGACGGTATGTCCCTTGATAAAGTAATTGAACGGCAGGTATCTTTGCCTCCTGCTTTATCACTGCTGATTTTTCTTGATGCCTGTTATGGCTTAAAGCATGCACATTCAAAAGGAATTGTTCACAGGGATATAAAACCTGGTAATATCCTTATCTCCCGTCATGGTGAAGTTAAGCTTGCAGATTTTGGTATTGCCGCTGCAGAAAAAGAAAGTGAGATCCCTGAAAGTAAAAGTGACAGGACAGGAACTAAAACTTCTGACAAAACTACTGCTCACACAAGAAGCACTTCAGAAAATATAACCAGATCAGGTTCCACTTTAGGGACTCCAGCCTACATGAGTCCTGAACAGATAGCTGATTCCAGTAAAGTTGACCAGAGGGCAGATATTTATTCCATGGGTGTCATGCTTTATGAAATGGTAACAGGAACAAAACCTTACCCTGGAGAAATGGACCGCAAAACTATTGCCAGAATAAAAAAGGGAGAGTATCTTCCGCCTAAAAAGCTTGATCCAAAACTCCCTTTTCTTGTCTGTCACCTCATAAAAAAAATGATGCAGCCTAAGGCAGAAAGAAGATACAGAAGTATTGATTCAGTTATAAAAAAGATAAAGCATTTTTTACAGCGTTATGATACCCATGCCTTAAGGGTTCAGCTGGCTCAGTCAGTAATTTCTTCAAAACCTGTTCAGTACGAAGTAGTTAAGCCAAAGAGAAAATGGTTTACTTTTATTCTTTCGGCTTTTGTAATTGTAGTTTTTCTTTTTGCTGCCGGACGTTATGTATGGACAGAAGGTTATGTTCATAAAACAATTTTAAGCAAATGGTATACTCCAGTTACTTTAAGCTTAAAACTTCCTTCTACTGCCAGCGCTGATGCAGACCTTCAGTCCAGGGCATTTTTCTTTGTAGATGATAATGATAAAATTCCGGAGGTAAAGGACAGCAGAAGAATTTTTGTGGCAGATGAAAATCTTTCTAAGGGTGCCCTTTACTGTCAGACTAAACCTGTTTATCTTAAACCTGGAAATTACAGGGTAAAGATTGCAACAGGCCCTTATGTAAGCTGGAAAAATATAAAGGTAAGTCATAAGGCCCTTAATGTCTCCCTGGATTTTTCTAAGGGAAACTCCCTGCGTAAGATTCAGCTTCATACTTCTGCCTTTGATTTGAACAGCGGTAAGGATATTTCTTCTTCCGTTAACTTCCTTATACTTTATGGTAATTCCTATGTAGACCTGGATTCAGTTAATCCTTCTCATTTTGTAACCAGTAATGTTTATAAATTTAAGGCTGTCTGCCAGGGGTACGAAGATGAATATTTCAGTCTCCGCCTTGACTGGTATCAGGATGAGCTTTATATAAATGCAGGGATGAAAAAGAAGAAATGACCTCTGTTCTCCTTACAAAAAAATCTCAGCTTCCTGTCTGGAATTATCTGGCAGAGATTCTTAAAAAAGATGATCTTTCCATAAAGATGATGACAGACCCGGATGAATTTTATTCTTACGTAGAAGCTCATCAGTACAACGAAATAGATTTTACTCTTGTAGATATGTCAGCCATTCAGCTGGATTCCTTTAATCCTTATTCCCTTTTTCTTGATGAAGGAATTCTGGTTCCTGTTGTAGTTTACAATGATCCGTTTCCTCAGAGAGATCAGATGGCTTTTTACTGGGCGCTTAAAAATGAAGAATATTTTAATCCTATTTTTACTGCAGAAAAACTTCTTCCTTATAGTAAAATCTGGAGACGTTTACAGGATCTCCTTAACAGTCCGGAGATAAATCCCTATATAAGCTGCATCTGCCGTGAAAAAGAATTTTCTCCTTCAGCAAATTCTTTTGATCCTCAGAATCTTTTTAAGACAGAAAAATCCGGCTGCTTAAAGGAAAAACTTTTCTTTTATCTTTATGACCGCCTTAATAAAGCTGTAACTGTAATGGAACTTTGTAATTATTTATGGGGTAGTGATGACAGTAAAAACCGCCGTCATCTTTTTACTTGTATTCATGATTTAAGAAATTTCCTTCAGGAAAAAAATGCTGACTTTGTAAAAATAGTCAGGGATTCAAAAGAAAATTATCTTATGTCCCTTAATTTTTCTGAATAAACAAAAAGCCCTGAATCTGATTTTATTTTCAGTTTCAGGGCTTTGATTTTTTTTATACCTTATTTAATGTTTGCTTTAATAAAGGCAAGCTTAAGGTCCTTAAGTTTTTCTGTTACGGAAACTTTATAAATGTGTGGATTAAGGATTCTCTTGTAAGAAGCATCCAGGGTTTCAATTTCCTTCATCATTACTTCACGGCTCTTTTTAAGCTGAACTGCATCATCAAGACGTTCCTGTGTTCTCTGTCCGTCCTTAAGGCGGAGTGAAAGCATAGGTTTAACTGAAGCTGCAGTAAATGTAAACTGACGGTAATCAACCATTGTGTGATAGAACCTGTATTCCTTTCCTGCTTCAAGAACTTCATCTTCAAGACCAAGAATATCTGCCCTTGCCATGGAGTTTTCATCATAAAGTCTCCATACATTTTTAATGCCAGGGTTTGTAGTCTTTGCAGGGTTGTCAGAGAATTTCATTGCAGGAACCATAGAGTTCTTTTCTGCATCATGGCGGGCTGCAAGTTTATAAACGCCTGTAAAGCTTGATTCGTTTCCACCTGTTACCATGTGGGTTCCAACACCCCAGCTTGCAATAGGTGCATTCTGCTGTACAAGAGTTTCAATAATTTCTTCTGTAAGTTCGTTTGAAACGGAAATAAAGGCCTGTGGGAATCCTGCCTTATCCAGTTCCTTTCGTACTTCCTGAGTAAGGTAAGAGATGTCTCCGGAATCAAGTCTTACGCCAAAGTTGTATCCCTGTTCAACAAGTTTTGCTCCGGCTTTAATAGCGTTTTTGATTCCGCTTTTAAGTGTGTCATAGGTATCAATAAGGAATACTGTTTTTTCAGGATAGATTTTTGCATAGGCTTCAAAAGCTTCCAGTTCACTAGGAAAACTCATAACCCAGGAATGAGCCATTGTTCCCATTACAGGAATACCGTAAAGTTTTCCTGCAAGAGTGTTACTTGTACCTGCAGCTCCACCAATGTAAGAAGCCCTGGTTGCACTCATTGCACCATCTGGTCCCTGAGCACGTCTGAGGCCAAATTCCATAATGTTTCCTTTTTTGCTGGCAAGCCATACTCTTGCTGTTTTAGTTGCAATAAGGCTCTGAAAGTTAATGTGATTAAGAACAAGACCTTCAAGAATCTGTGCTTCAATAAGGTTTGCGTGAATACGTACAAGAGGTTCCTGTGGGAAAATTATTGAACCTTCTTCAAAAGACCATAAGTCTCCGGAAAAATGGAAGTCCTTAAGGTAATCAAGGAATCCCTGTTCAAAGATTTTCTGTTCCTTAAGATAGGCAATGTCTTCTTCAGAAAATTTAAACTCTGTAATAATGTCAAGAAGAGTTTCAATTCCCGCAAAAACACTGAATCCTCCATTAAAGGGATTGCGTCGGAAGAACATGTCGAATACGACCTTGTGATTCATGTTCTGCTTCCAGTAACCCTGAGCCATAGTGAGCTCATAGAAGTCCGTGAAAAGTGCACTGGTGATTTTGTACTGCTGTTCCATAAAAATGTCCTTTATGTATAAAATTTTTTTTCAGGACAGTTGTTCTCTGGCACTCCAGACAGCATCTGCTGAAGCACAACCGGCGTCCTTTTTTATAGTATAGAATTATATCAATTACTTGGTCTTTTGCAATATTTGAAGGTAAACCAGGCCCCTGCATATCTGCCTATAAAGCGGCTGGCTGCTGCCTTAAACTTCCATTTAAAGGCATACATTGAATACATTTTACCTTTTTTTGAAGCCTTTATTGCATGTCTTACTGTTTTAAGGGGGTCCTTTCCGTGTAAAACTTCTTTTCTTGCTCCCCTTGAAGCAACGTTGGCAAATTCTGTACTTACAGGTCCGGGACAAAGTGCTGTTACACTTATTCCCCTGTCTTTAAGTTCTGCCCTTAATGCAACGCTAAAACTAAGGACATAGGCCTTGCTTGCTCCATATACTGCAAAGTTTCCCAAAGGAAGAAAGGATGCAAGACTTGCAGTATTTATAATGCGGCAGCCTTTTGTCATGTAAGGGAGGGCGTATCCTGTAATTCCTGTCAGGGAAGTGCAGTTAAGCTCTACCATATCCATTTCCCTTTCTGTGTCAGTGTCTGCAAATTCTCCGTAACTTCCAAAGCCGGCATTGTTTACAAGAACCTTAATGCAGATTCCTCCCTGACTTTGGTTTTCTTCATCTGCTTTTTTAAGGAGAGCCTTTATGGCAAGGGCTCCTTCTTTTCCGCTTATGTCCTGAGCAATGCAGACTGTTTCTACCTGAGGACTGGTGATATTTATGCTTTTCTTTAATTCTTCAAGCTTTTCTTTTCTTCTTGCAATAATCCAGAGCTGGTCAGGATTTTCCAGGGCCAGTTCCTGAGCAAAACATGTACCCATGCCGCTGGAGGCCCCTGTAACTATAATAATGTTTTTCATCAGGACAAATTATAGCAGTTAAACAAAAAATTTGACATAGCAGGGCTTTTTTCCCGGATATATTGAATTTAATTTTTTATAAAATATTTAAATTTAATTGCCTTTCTGATAATCTTTTAATATGAATCCAATTTTAAAACATAAAGTTTTTTTGCGTATATTCATATTTTTATTCTGCTGCCTTATCTGTTCTTCAAAGGCCTTTAATATTTGCAGGGATGGTTACATTTGTAATGGTGAGAATTTTTCTTATGATGAACTTAACCTGGCTGCTATTTCCTATGTGGCTTCCCTGTCTCCGGAAGATGCTGCCAGTCAGCTTTTTCTTGTAAATGTTGCAGGATGCAGGCGTTTTTTACCTGTAGAAACTTATTACGATGTATATCCTGAAAATGAAGAAAACAGTATAGAACTTAAACAAAAAATACTTGCTCCTGGAGGCTGTCTTTTATTTGCCTATAATATTGCAGATGACTATATGCAGGTAATGGAATATATAGAATCCATAAATGAAGTATATTCGGAAGCTTCCCTTCCACTTCCACATATTGCCATTGATCAGGAAGGAGGTATGGTAAACCGCCTTAAAGGAATAACCAGTTCTTTTCCTTCAGCCAAACTGACTGCAGAAACCATTTCTCCAGATGTTGCAGAACGTATGTATTACAGTCAGGCCAGACAGATGAAGTACCTTGGTTTTTCCATGAACCTTTCTCCTGTTGCTGAACCTTCAGGTCCGGAAAACTGTGATTTTCTTCTTTCAAGAAGTTTTGGTAATCCTGCAAGAACAGTTGCTTTTTCTGTAGCCCAGATAAATGCCTTTGAAAAAGCCAGGGTATGTACTGTTGTAAAACATTTTCCAGGCAATACAAATGTAGACCCTCATACAGGACTTCCGGAAATTAAAGTTTCAGAAGTTCTTTTTGAACAATATTATTTAAAGCCATTTAAACTGGTTTTAACTACAAGTCCGGGAGCGGTCCTTATGTCCCACGCAAGAATAGCCGCCCTTTCCGGTGATGAACCTGCAGCCTTAAGTCCCTACTGGATAAAGGAAAAGCTTAAGGGGGATTTCTTTTATGATGGCCTGGTTATCAGTGATGATATTTTTATGGCAGCCTTAACAGAAAACGGTTTTCCTCCGGAAGAAGCTGCCGTAAAGGCAATAGAAGCTGGTACAGATGTTATAATGCTCAGCGAAAAGCGTTTTGCTCCGGCCCTGCGTATCCTTCTTGATAAAGCAGCCATTGATGAAACTTTTAAGGGCAGACTTGAAAATGCAGAGAGAAGGGTGATTCTTTCTAAGATTTACTATGGCCTTCTTGAAGTTTACAGGGAGAACGGGCAGCTTAAAGTTGTTAATAAAAATACTCTTGCAGATATGGATTACCGCTTTAATTCCTTTGAAAAAGAGTATGATAAGGGAATGGAACTTTACGACAGATATTTTAACTAGGGATTTATCGTAAATATCTGGACCTGAGCTTTTTTTTAGCTTTTTATAGATTTACAGGATCAGTTTATGAAACAGAAAAAAAACACCCCCAGATTAACAGGGGAACAGGCCTTTGAACTTTATTATGGAGAGCTTTACGCAGACAGATGGCCTTTATTAAAGGCTGCTCTCGGAGAAGACAATGTTTATGCCCGTCTTTCCTGGGGTAAAGAATCATATTTTCTTGATCCTGCCAGCCTTACCGCTGCCTTGTGCCTTGATGTGACAAAGGCTTCTTCCCTTCTTGATATGTGTGCAGCTCCTGGTGGAAAGTCCCTTGTTATTTCCGGAATAAAATCTCCTTCTGCCAGCCTTAACTCCAATGAAAGGTCCCCTGCCAGAAAAGCCCGTCTTGATAAAGTAATTGAAACAGTTTTACCGGAAGAAATTTCTTCTACAGTAATTACCAGTCTTGGAGATGCTGCCTTATGGTGCAAGCGTCAGGAAGAGGCTTTTGATGCCATTCTCCTTGATGCTCCTTGTTCCAGTGAACGTCATGTCCTTGCAGATCCTAAGTATTTAAAGGACTGGACTCCTTCAAGAGTAAAGACCCTTTCCATGGAACAATGGGCCCTTATGTCATCTGCCTGGAGACTTTTAAAAAAAGGCGGTTTTCTTTTATATGCAACCTGTGCCTTAAGCCATGATGAAAACGATGGCAGGGTGGAAAAGCTTCTTAAAAAATTTGATGATGTTAATATATGCAGTCCTGATTATGTAAAAGAAGTCCTTAAAGGTAACCTTAATAATTTTACTGCTGATGTTTCCTGGGACAGTCAGGAGTTTTCGCTTGATCCCCTTACCATGTTTTCTCTTGCCCTTAAAACAGAATATGGATTTCATATTCTTCCTGATGCTGCTAAAGGTGCAGGTCCCCTTTATTTTACACTTTTACAAAAAAAATATTAAAAAATGACATTATCCTATTGACACTTTTTTTTGAAACTTATATATTACTTTCACATTGCATTCCCCGATTGTGTAATGGTAGCACTTCAGATTCTGGTTCTGACTGTGGGGGTTCGAATCCTCCTTGGGGAACTAAAAACTGGACCTTTGGTTCAGTTTTTTTTTGTAGAAAACACAACTTTTTTACATTCTGGTCCCTTCGTCTATCGGTTTAGGACGAGAGATTCTCAATCTCTAAAGACGGGTTCGACTCCCGTAGGGACCGTAGTTAAAGTTCTCTTTTTTTAAGGGAACTTTTTTTATTTACAGCCAGTTTCCTTTTTGTTTTCTGAATTTATTCTTCCCTTACATTTGTTTAAGATTAATTTTTGCTTTAAATTGAGAAATTATTAAAAGGGATAAATCTTGTGTTTTTACTTTACAAAGTACAATGTTTTTTTTAGGATAAGGAATCTATGGCAGCAGAGAACGAAAGATCCGCATTTGACAGAATGGTTACTACAATCTCAGATGATGAGCGTAAGGATATGCTTGATAAGGTCAGCAGGTCTGCACAGGAAGAAGAGGATGATGATGTATCTTCACTGCCTGTAAATGAGCAGGAATATAAAACAAGCCTTTCCATCCGCCTTCAGCAGGAATCTTTTTTAAGGCGTCTCTGGATTAAAATAAAATCAGCTCTTTTTAATATTACTCCGGAAGATATTTACAATACATCCCTTATAAATCACATAGCTCATGATGTAGAACATACATATCCCGGACTTATTTCCCACAGAAGAAGTGTCCTTACCCTGGGTACTTACGAAAAGCTTTTTATGATTCGTAAGGTTCAGGAATTTTTTATGCCTTATATTGAGAGTTATGAAAGTAACCCTGGTCTTTACTATTATTATCTTAGTCTTGTTGTAATGCCGGAAATTACGGAACAGATTCAGCAGAATTCAGATCCCTATAAATTTCCTTTTACAAAAAACCTTACAACAGAAACCAGGGTTCAGCTTATAAAAAAAATCGATGATGCCCTGGACAGCCTTCCTGAATCAAAAAGAACTGCCATGTATATGTGTGTCCGTTCAATTGAATGGCTTAAAGCCTTTAACCGCATGCATGTTGATTCCCTTATAAGGAATTTTACACCGGCAAAGGAATGTCTTTATAATCTTTCCCGCAGTGACTTTGCTTCAATAGCAAAGGTAATGAATGTAGTTAATATTCCAGGTAATGAAGCCCTTGTAGCTTTATTTTCCTTTTATTACAACACTACGGCAGATAATCCCAACCAGGGTGATGAAGAACAGCTTGTTTCTGAGTTTATAAACGGAGCCCATCTTCATATAGAAGAAATCCGTTCTTTTTCCAGCGGTCTTCCTGTTAAGGATATTGCCCGCCTGGTTTTTGACAATGCCCTTTATGATTCAAGACCATTTGGTGGTGGGGAAGACTGGTTTGTAAAATTCAAGAGCCAGTGGAGAATTAATTTTGACACAAGATGGAATCAGTGGCTCTTTGATTATAAAAAATACAGGGTTCAGATTAAGATAAAGACTTACTTTGATTATGATGATCTTCCACTTCTTCCTGTAAGGCCATGGACTAAACTCTGGACAGGTTATCCTTTCAGATATGAACTTTCCATGGGCTTTATCTGGCTTTTCTTTGGAACAATCGTAAAAACTATAGAAGCAGTATTAAAAACCTTAATGCTGGAAGGGGATTTTGTAGTAAAGGAAAATTCTGCTGAATATACGGATAACTTCAGGTTCCTGCAGAATATCAGGAATGATTTTGCTGTATTTAATGCATCCCTTTCTGACGGGGGAGAAGTAGCAGCTGCCCTTAACAGTCTCGGTCATAGTCCTGACAAGGATCCATCAAGTCGTGCAGGTTTTACAGCCGTAATGAATGATGTAGAAGATACTGCCCAGAGCTTTATTGAAAAGGCAGGTAAATGGTTCCGTTCAATGAAGGGACTTATAGGTGCCATTGTAAACGGGGCAGAAAGTCAGTATTACGGAGGACTTACCAACTGGTCAAAAATCGGAGGAAGACAGAACAAGGAATTTAAGGAAAATCTTTCTGCTGCATATATGCTCATAGACCATGCCTATGATATTTTAACGGAAGCAGAAGGCCTTGATTCAAGTTCAGTTTAGTTTAGTTTGTTATGGAAGACCTTATTCTTTCTCAGAAATTTATTGATTCACCTGATTCACCTGTCTGGGGAATGTCGCTAAAAGCTGCAGGTTCCATGAGATTCCGCTGGAACGAAGTAAATCCCAACCGTCTTGAATTTTTAAACCGCCTTTCTTTTCCTGATAAAATTCCTGCTCAGGTTGAACTTTATCATTCTCAGGAAGTTGTATTTATTAAGGATGCTGATGACTGTAAGAATGTGAGGGCAGATGGAATTATTACTCAGAACAAATCCCTTATACCTTTGGTAACTGTAGCGGACTGCATGCCAATATTTATGTATGACCCTGTTACTTCTACTGTGGCTGTCCTTCATTCAGGCTGGAAGGGAACCGGTATTGTAAAAAATGCCCTGGAGCTTGCCCTCAAAAAAACTTCTGCCAGACCTGAGGATTTTAAAATCGTACTTGGACCCCACATTCATGACTGCTGTTATAATGTTGACGAGGAAAGGGCAGAGTATTTTTCATCCAATTTTACTCCTGAATGTGTCAGAAACCTTGGACAGGGCCAGTACGCCCTTTCTCTTGCCAGGGCCAACCTTGCCCTCTTAAAAAAATGTGGTGTGCCGGAAGAAAATATCTGTGTACGCCCTGAATGTACCTGCTGTAATGATAAGTTTGGTTCTTTCCGCAGGGAAACAGCTGCATTTTCCTATTTATCGCCGGAAGAAAAGGCCTTCAGGTTTACGGTTCAGGCAGCATTTGTAAAATTTTAGCATATTTTTAAACTTTTCCCCGAATTTGAAAGTATTTTTATGCATGTTACTTGCATATTTATAAGTTAATTACTATATTGAATGTATAAATTTTCATTTTGCGAGGATTCCTATGGCAACTAAAAAAACTGAAGCTGCAGAAAAACCAGCTAAGGCAGTAAAGGCTGAAAAGGCCGCTAAAAAATCAAAGAAAGACAAGGTTGTTCTTGCTTATTCAGGTGGACTTGATACTACAGTTATTATTCCGTGGCTCAAGGAAAATTACGATTATGATGTAATCGCTGTCTGCATTGACGTAGGTCAGGGTGATGACTGGAAGGCAATTAAGAAGCGTGCCCTTAAGACAGGTGCTTCTGCATGTTATGTTGTAGATGCCCGTCAGGAATACATTGAAGAATACATCTGGCCTGCACTTAAGGCTAATGCAGTTTATGAAGATGAATACCTTCTTGGTACTTCTACTGCCCGTCCTCTTATTGGAAAGATTCTTGTTGAATATGCCCGTCAGGAAAAGGCAGTTGCAATCTGTCACGGTGCTACAGGTAAAGGAAACGATCAGGTTCGTTTTGAACTTGCTATTAAGGCATTTGCTCCAGATCTTAAAGTAATCGCTGCATGGCGTGATGATAAATGGAACATGGACAGCCGTGAAGCAGAAATCAAATATCTTGAAGACAGGGGACTTGAAGTTCCAATGAAGAAAGACCAGTCATATTCCCGTGACGAAAACATCTGGCACCTTAGCCATGAAGGTCTTGAACTTGAAAAGACAGAAAATGAACCTAACTATAAACATATGCTTAAGAACACTGTTGTTCCTGAAGAAGCAAAAGAAGGCGGCGAATACGTTAAGATTGAATTCGTTAAGGGTATTCCTGTTTCTGTAAACGGTAAAAAAATGAATGGTCTTCAGATCATGACAGAACTTAACAAAATCGGCGGAAGAAATGGTGTTGGTCTTGTTGACATCTGTGAAAACCGTTGTGTAGGAATGAAGAGCCGTGGTGTTTACGAAACACCAGGTGGAGCTATTCTTTATGCAGCACACCGCATGATGGATCATATTTGTCTTGACCGTGATACATATCACTACAAGCAGCAGCTTTCCATTAAAGTTGCAGAACTTATCTATGACGGAAAATGGTTTACAACACTCTTTGACAGCTGCATGGCATTTGTAGACAAAACAGAAGAAACTGTAACCGGATGGGTTCAGCTTAAACTTTACAAGGGTTCAATCCGCGGAGCAGGAAGCTCTTCACCATACAGCCTTTACAATGAATCAATTGCAAGCTTTACAACTGGTGAACTTTATAACCACAAGGATGCTGAAGGCTTTATTACACTCTTCGGTCTTCCACTTAAGGTTCGTGCTATGATGGAACAGAGCACAGGTACAGGTCAGGCTGTAATTAAGTCAAAGAAACTTAAGAAGAGACCAACAGAGTAATTATATGGTAAAGCACGTAATTTTATGGCAGCTTAAGGACGAGCTTGATTCTGCAGAAAAAGACAGGGTAAAAAAGAACATTAAGGAGCAGCTTGAAGCCCTTAAAGGAAAAGTACCAGGTCTTCTGGAAGTAAAGGTTAATATTAATGGCCTTACTTCTTCCAATGCAGATGTAATGCTTGATACATGTCTTGAAAGTGAAGAAGCCCTTAAAGGCTATCAGGTTCATCCTGATCATGTTAAGGCTGCAAATGAAGCAGTACGTCCTTATACCAAAACCCGTGTATGCATGGATTTTGAAATATAATTAATTTATGTAATGATAAAGGCGGTTTTCTTTTGCTGAATTTTTCTGGCAGAGGAAAGCCGCTTTTTTTTAGTATTTTTTTTTCGTGGAATTCCTGCATTTTATGCACTATACTGACAGTATGGCAAAAAAAATTATCCGCAAGTCGGGAATCTTACTTCATATAACAAGTCTTCCATCTAAGGAAGGTATTGGTACTTTAGGAAGTCAGGCATTTTTATTTTGTGACTGGCTTAAAAATGCAGGTCAAAAACTCTGGCAGATTTTACCTCTGGGACCTACAGGATACGGGGATTCACCTTATGCAAGTTTTTCTACTTTTGCAGGAAATCCCCTTATGATAGATTTTGCAGACCTTGTAAAAAGAGGATGGGCTAAAAAAGCGGATGTAAAGGTTCCTCAAAACATAAAGTCTTCCGAAAGGGTAGATTTTGGAGCCCTTGTCTGGTGGAAGCTTCCTCTCCTTTATAAATGCGCCTCTTATTTTCTTTTATCAATGAATGCTGATGATAAAAAGGCTTTTACTTCTTTTAAGAAAAAGAATGCTTTCTGGCTTGATGATTTTGCACTTTTTACTTCAATAAAAAAATATTATGACTCCAGGGCTGCAGAAGAAAAAGTTTACGGAGAAGCTTCAAGATGGAACAATTACTGGCCTAAGGATCTTGCCCGTCATCAGGAAAAAGCCCTTAATGAATGGACTCAGTTACATAAAGATGAACTTGAACAGATTAAGGTTGTTCAGTTTTTCTTCTTTTCTCAGTGGCAGGCCCTTAAAGATTATGCAAATGCAGCAGGTATAAAAATCATAGGTGATATTCCTATTTTTGTTGCAGGAGACAGTGCAGATCTCTGGGCAAACCAGAAATTTTTCCAGATTTGCAGAAAACGCCTTCAGCAGAAAAGTCAGGCAGGAGTTCCCCCTGATTATTTTTCTGCAACCGGTCAGTTGTGGGGGAATCCTTTATATGACTGGAAGGCTTTAAAGGAAGACGGGTATTCCTGGTGGGTAAACCGTATTTCTTCCATGATGAAGCTTGTTGATATTGTACGTATTGATCACTTCAGGGGTTTTGAATCTTACTGGAAGGTTCCTGAAGGCGAAAAAACTGCTGTTAATGGCAAGTGGACAAAGGGGCCCGGAAAAGATCTCTTTGATGTTATTAAGGCAAAATGTCCTAAAGCAGAAATTATTGCAGAAGATTTAGGTGTTATTACTAAAAAAGTTGCAGACTTAAGGGATCAGTGTGCTTTCCCTGGAATGAAAATCCTTCAGTTTGCCTTTAACGAAAATCCATGGACAGAAGAAAGCAGCCGCAATCTTTATCTGCCGGAAAATTTTGATACGGAAAATTGTGTAGTTTATACAGGTACCCACGACAATAATACTACTACAGCTGCCCTTAAGGAAAATCCACTTCAGTATAAATGGAATGTTTGTGATTACCTTGGCTTAAAGGATGATACGCCGGAAGAAAAAATCTGTCAGGCCCTTGTTGAATGTGCAGAATCTTCCTGTGCAAAATATTGCATAATTCCCCTTCAGGATATCCTCAAAACCGGAAGTGAAGGCCGTATGAATGTTCCTTCTGCAGCTAATGGTAACTGGAGCTGGAGACTTTCATCTCTGCCTTCTGCTTCAGAAGCAAAAAAACTTCTTAATATTACTGTTAAAGCCGGTCGTTAATTTTTTTTCAATAGATGGCTGACAAATAATAGCAATGAAAACCTTTTCAAATGAATAATTTTATGATTATTTACTGAATATATGATATACTGAAAGACCCTGCAGAAATTATTCAGACAGGGATTTTACTGACTTTAAAAAGGAGTTACATAATGAGTACACACATCAATGCAGCAGAAGGAGCAATTGCAGATTCAGTTCTTCTTCCAGGTGACCCTTTAAGGGCAAAATTTATTGCAGAAAATTTTCTTACAGATGCTAAATGTTATAATGAAGTCCGCGGTATGTATGGTTTTACCGGAACTTATAAAGGAAAAAGAGTATCTGTTCAGGGAACAGGTATGGGACAACCATCCCTTTCTATTTATGTAAATGAACTTTTCCAGTTTTATGGAGTTCAGAAAGCAATCCGTGTAGGAACCTGCGGTGCCGTAAGAAAGGATATTGCCCTTCGTGAAGTTATTCTTGCTCAGGGTGCATGTTCAGATTCAGGTCTTAATACCATGAGGTTTAACGGCCTTCATTATGCCCCAATTGCAGATTTTGAACTTCTTAAGAATGCCTATGATGCAAGTATGGCAAAAGGACTTAAGACAAATGTAGGTAATATTGTTTCCAGTGATATGTTCTATGACCCTAAATCCAACTGGAAGCTCTGGGCTGAATATGGAGCCATGGGTATAGAAATGGAAGCAGCTGAACTTTATACACTGGCTGCAAAATTTAACAGAAAGGCTCTTGCTGTTCTTACTGTAAGTGATCACATTCTTCTTGGAGGCGAAACAACTGCAGAAGAAAGGCAGACTACATTTACAAATATGATAGAAATAGCCCTTGAGGCAATTACAAAATAAAAAACAGGAATTAATCATGAAACCAACTCTTTTAGTTCTTGCAGCCGGAATGGGAAGCCGTTACGGCGGAGTAAAACAGATTGATGCAGTAGGAAAAAACAATGAATGTCTTCTTGATTATGCAGCATACGATGCACAGAAATGTGGATTTGGAAAAGTTGTTTTTGTAATCAGAAAAGACATAGAAAAAGATTTCCGCGAAAGGCTTTTTGACCGTCTTGCCCGTAATTTTGATGCGGAATATGTTTTTCAGTCAAAGGATTCCCTTCTTACAGGAGAAGAACTCAGCCGTTGTGCAGAAAGAACAAAGCCATGGGGAACAGTACATGCTGTTCTTTGTGCCCAGAAAGCAATAAAGACCCCTTTTGCAGTCATAAACAGTGATGACTATTATGGAAGGGAAGCCTTTAAGATTCTTTCCGGCCATCTTTCCTCAATAAAAACTGATTCTCCTGAACATGCCATGGTAGGTTACGTTCTTGGCAATACAATGAGTAAAAGTGGTTCCGTAAGCCGTGGTGTCTGTACCGTAAAGGACGGATATCTTGACTCTATCGTAGAAAATACTAAGATTTCCTATAAGGGTGACGGAATTGTCAGCGAAGTTGATGGTAAAGAAATTCCATTTACCGGAAAAGAATGGGTAAGCATGAATCTCTTTGGTTTTTCCCTTAAGGCTTTTGAAGAATTTAATGTTTACTGGGATAATTTTAAGGCAACTTCCCTGGACCAGGCAAAGACAGAAGCTCTTTTACCTGTTGCTGCCAGTGATATAGTAAGACATGGTCATGGAACAATTAAGTTTTATACTTCGCCGGAAAAATGGTTTGGTATGACTTATCCGGAAGACCGTCAGATTGTAAGGGAAGAAATTGATGCTAAGATAAAAAGCGGATATTATCCGTCTCTTCTCTGGCAGAAGTAAATATCAGAAATAAATATAAGACAATAAAACAGGAGTACTTGAATGCTTAAACTTAAAGCTATTAAATCCGAAAAAATCTGGGGCTATGAATTATGGTTTGCGTCTACACATCCCAATGGATGCCAGGAGGATTTTAAATCTTTTGCAGGAGGTGATTATCCTCTTTTAGGAAAGATTATCCAGGCAAATGACAGTTTAAGTATTCAGGTTCACCCTGATGATGAAAAGGCAGCCCTCTACGAAAACTGCCGTGGAAAAACAGAATGCTGGTATGTTCTTGATGCAGAAGCAGGTGCAAAACTTGTTTACGGTCTTAATGGCAGCTATTCTGATGATGAATTAAAAAATGCAATAGAAGGCGGCAGTCTTGAAAAGTATCTTTCTTATGTAGATGTTAAGAAAGGTGATTTTGTATTTATACCTTCCGGAACAGTTCATGCAATTGGAAAAGGCATGCGTCTTTTAGAAATTCAGCAGTCCAGTGATATAACTTACAGACTCTATGATTTTAACAGGGGCAGGGAGTGTCACGTAGAAAAGGGAATTGCCTGTATAAAAAATGACGGCCTTAATCCTGTTAAAGCTTTTTCCGGTCATTTTGAATGTCCATATTTTTCACTTGAAACCTTTACCGTAAATGACAGCTATACTCAGGAGGCAAGAAAAGCAAAGGAAACTCCAGGTGATGTTCTTCTTTACTTTGTTTTAGAGGGTCAGGGCAGCGTAAACGGCCTTTCTTTTGCTAAAGAAGATTCTTTTGCAGCACTTCCTGATGAAAAACTTGAATTTACCGGTTCCATGAAAGTAATGAAAATTACCTGTCTTAGTGACTAAATACACTTTTTAGAAAAATTTGTATTTTTGCCATAATTTCAGTATATTTGAGGTATGAGCAAAAAACAAAATTTTTCAGATAATGAAGAAATTAGTATTAATGAATCTACAACTTTAATGCCTCAGGATATGAATCTTCCTGATAAGTTATGCCTTCTTCCTTTAGGAGGCATTCCTATTTTTCCAGGAATTTTTACACCTTTTATGGTGAACGGCAATGACGATATAAAGACTATAGAAGAAGCCTATAAAGGTGACGGTTACGTTGGTTTTGTTCTCCTTAAGGAAGATAAAAAGAATCCTACGGCAGCTGATCTTTATAAAGTAGGTACTGCAGCAAGAATTATAAAGAAGACAAACCTTCCTGATGGTGCAGTAAACCTTTTTGTTTCTACAATCACAAGATTCAGGATTAAGAAAGTTCTCTCTGCAACCAGCCCTATGGTAGCAGCCGTTGAATATCTGCCTGATACAGGGGAAAACTCTTTTGAAGTCAAGGCTCTTACCCGTGCCCTTATAAGTGAAATGAGGGAAATCGGAGAAGCTAATGCCCTTGTAAGTGAAGAAATGAGGATGAACCTTAATAATATTAATCATCCTGGCAAAATCGCAGACTTTATAACTTCAATACTTAATATAGAAAAAACTGAACAGCAGAAAATTCTTGAAACTGTTGATGTACGTAAACGTATGGAAAAGGTTCTTGTTTTTATAAAGAAAGAACAGGAAATCCTCAGGGTACAGAAAAAAATCCAGAGCGAACTTAATGAAAAAATAGAAAAGAACCAGAGGGAATATTTCCTTCGGGAAGAAATGAAGAGTATTCAGGAAGAGCTGGGGGTAGGTAATTCCCATGCCAGTGAATATCAGAAGTTTAAGTCAAAGATTGATTCATTTAATTTTTCCGGTGAAATAAAGGAAAGCCTTGATTCTGAACTTGAAAAATTCCAGATGATGGACAGTCACGACCCTGATTACAACAGTACCAGGTCTTACCTTGAGCTTGTTTGTTCCCTTCCATGGAATGATGCTCCAATAGAGAATTACAATATTGAAGATGCCCGCAAAATCCTCGAGAAGGATCACTATGGTCTTGATGACGTAAAAAAGAGAATTCTTGAATACCTTGCCGTAAGAAAACTTAAGAATGACGGTAAAGGTGCTGTTCTTATTCTTTGCGGACCTCCAGGTGTTGGTAAAACAAGTGTAGGCCGTTCAATTGCTAATTGTATGAACAAACCTTTCTACCGTTTTAGTGTAGGTGGTGAACATGATCAGGCCAAAATTAAGGGCTTTATGCGTACTTATATTGGTTCTCAGCCGGGACAGATTATTGAAGGACTTAAGCTTTCAAAGACAAAGGCACCTGTATTCATGATTGATGAAGTTGATAAGATGAATGCCTCCAGTCAGGGAGATCCGGGAGCTGCACTTCTTGAAGTTCTTGATCCTGAACAGAATAATAATTTCCGTGATGCTTATCTTGGACTTCCCTTTGATCTCAGCAGTGTTTTCTTTATTCTTACGGCAAATACACTTGATACAATTCCACAGCCTCTTCTTGACCGTGCAGAAATTATTGAACTTTCAGGTTATATCGATCAGGAAAAGATTGAAATTGCAAAAAAATATCTTCTGCCAAAGAATCTTGTAAAGGACGGCTTTAAGAAAAATCAGGTTAAGTTTACAAAAGAAGCTTATTCACTTATTGCCAGGGAATATGCAAGGGAAGCTGGAGTTCGTCATTACGAAAAATGTATAGACAAAATCCTTCGTAAGATTGTTCTTGAAGAAAGTCAGAAGTATGAAAATTCAAAGAAGTCTCTTCAGGAAGAACTTTCTTCCAGGACTTATGTTATTGGAGAAGAAGAAGTTCGTAAGTATCTTGGTAAGAGTATCTTTGATGAAAGCCAGATAAAGCGTGCTGATATTCCTGGAACAGCTATTGGTCTTGCCTGGACAAGTATGGGAGGAGATACCCTTCTTCTTGAAAGTATTGCCTATAAATCAGAAAAAGGCGGCCTGCAGCTTACAGGACAGATGGGTGACGTAATGAAGGAAAGTGCCCAGATTGCCCTTAACTGGTCAAAGCAGTACGCAATTGCAAAGGGAATAAAAGAAGCTTCCTGGTTTGAACAGAATACAATTCATCTCCACATTCCGGAGGGGGCAACTCCAAAGGATGGACCAAGTGCCGGCATAACAATGGCTACAACTTTCCTTTCCCTTATTAAAGGTAAGAAAATTAAGCCTAATCTTGCTATGACAGGAGAGCTTTCCCTTACAGGACAGGTTCTTCCTATTGGTGGTTTAAGGGAAAAAACAGTTGCAGCAAAGCGAAACCAGATTAAAACCATTCTTATACCTAAGGCAAATGAAAGGGATCTTGATGAAATACCTGCTCATGTAAAAAATGGCATCAAGTTTATTCCTGTCAGCAGGGTAGAAGAAGTTATAGATTTTGTTTTTTAGGAACATGCCCTGATTAATTTCAGGTAAAGTTTTCTTAATAAAACAGGGCTTTAAAAAGCGGGACTTATATTTTTTACAGTCAGCTGCTTTTTTACAGGCCCTGTTTTTTTATTCCCTCCTTATATAAATAAAAAATTGGCAAAAAAAATACCCGGACTCAGTGAAGAATCCGGGCAGCATATGGATTAAGGACAATTAACAGTTCTTATTAATTTATTTACCTGTGTTAAGGAAGTTCTGTGTAAAGTAACGGTCCGGTACTTTTGTTGTTGTATCAACTTTTTTGATTTCAAGAGTTGTAGAGTGACCAGTCTGTACGTTTTCCATTTTGTCATCCATTGGAATGTAGAAGTCACCAACTTTTTCAATCTTAGAAACAGTGAGCTTTTTTACAAGCTTATTGTTTTTATCGTAAAGTTCAGTGTAAACAGGGTAGTAAACTTTTGCAGCTTCATCTACGTGATAAATCCATGCTTTTCTGTAGCTGTACTGGCTTGAGCCCTTATCCTTTGGAGTCATGATTACAACATCACAGTTTTTATAACCGTTCTTGTCTTCTGTTGTAATATATTCATGATAATCTTCTTCAAATTCTCTTGTAGAAAGATCGTCGTAAGTTGCGTCTGTTCCCATAAATGATTTTGAACCTTCGCTTGCATTTACACGGCGGGTGCTTTTAAGTGAAGGAAGATAAATGAACTTGTCATCATCAGCATTTTCTTTTTCAATCTGAAGGAAGCGGGTATTCTTAACGCTGGCTGGTGAAAGGAACATCATTACAACAGATGTCTGTCCGTCTTTATCACGGCCGTATTCCCTTACTGCACGTTTTTCACTTTTACCGTTTTTGTCAGTAAGAGTCATGATTACGTCAGAAGTAGAAAAATCAGGTTTCTTAAAATCACGAACGATGCGCATGATTTCATCGCCTTTTTCATTGCTTTTTCCTGATCCCTGGGCAAATGCAGCAGTTGTTGCAGAAAGAAGGGCAAGTGTTAATGCTGTAAGTTTCAATGTCATTTTCATATTTATATCTCCTTATAAGTTGTATTGAATCAGACAGAAGAAAAGCTTCTGTCTGATATATCCGTTTATATAATTAAACCAATAAACCATTATATGGTTACATGATTTATGTTCATTATTCTTTATTCTTTGGCCTGATAAATTTAGGGTCAAGAAGTGTAAGGATTCCAGGAATGATAGTCATTGCAAGGAAGCTTGATGTAAACATTACCAGTGCAACCAGTACACCAATGTAGCGGAGTACTACAAACTTAGAGAAGCAGAGAACAAGGAAGCCGAATCCTACAGCAAGTGCGTTGGTGATAATACCGTGGCCGCTCTTCTGGAAAGTCTGTTTAGTTACATATTCAATGTCATCAGTTTTAGAACGTTCTTCCTTGTAAGTAGAAAGGAAGTGAATTGTATAGTCAATTCCTACACCTACAGCAAGGGAAGCGATAATACTTGTTACAAGGTCAAGGTTGATTCCTGCAAAACCCATAATCATGTAGTTCAGGAGAATTGCAAATGCCAGAGGAATTGCACCAAGAATACCTGCCCATCCTGATTTGAATGAAATTGCAATAATGATAAATACAGAAATTAATGAGATAGCCAGAGAAGAAATCTGACTTTCTACAATCATGTCTGTCATTACAACTTCCATATCAGATGAACCTGTTGATTCAAGTGTATATCCTTCCGGGAAGTTATGGGCTGCATATTCCTTTGCATCATTGATTACAGATTCAACTGCATCTGTTGTATGAACACGAAGCTGACAGGTGATACGCATAATCTGCGGCTGTGATGTACTGTCAACAAAGCGGCTGATTGAAGCTGAACCACTAAGAATTGAATCAAGATAGTTTGCAACAATACCTGATAATGCTTCACGGGTATCCTGAGGATATTTTTCAGGATCGTATGGTACTTCATAGAAAGCTGTACCGTTAAAGTTTGTGTCCTTCATAAGGATGTCAATGATGTCTTCAACAGTTGCATATTTACCACCGGCTTCGATGTAAGCGTGGTTAATTTTTTCAAGAAGTTCCTGTGTTGTAAGGGTAGTGTTAAGCTTTGCAAGATATTCAGCTCCTGCTTCATCATCCTGTGCTCCAGGTGCGTTCCATACCTGGTTTACACGCTTGATGAATGTAGGAAGGGCTACGATTTTACCGATACCTTTATGTTTTGCAAGAAGGTATTTGTTCATGTCGTCAACGGCTTTAAGAATTTCAGGGTTAGTAATATTTGTGGCAGCGGTAACAACTTCTTCTTCCGTATCTTCCATTGCAGCATCAAAATCAAATTCGTCAAAATTAAATTCATCAGAGTCATCACTTTCTTCAGTATTTTCTTCAGAACTTTCTGCTACTGCAGCATCAAAGTCAAAGTCTTCAAATTCATCCAGTTCGGCAAAGGCATCTTCTGCCTGGTTGTCATCCTCAGAATTAACAGAAGCTTCTTCTTCCATTGCTTTTCTTGCATCAGGAGAAATTACATTAAAGAATATACTGTTTGTTCCTGCGAAACGTTCGTCAATATAATCAATATCTTTTCTAAACTGACAGTCCTCAGGGAAGTAGTTAATAAGGGCTGTATCAATTTTAAGGAGTCTGAATCCCGCAATGCTGAAAACAACAATTGCTGCACTTGTAATTATAAGACGGATTTTTGTACCGCAGAAGAAACGGAAAATAAGGTAAAGGGTGTTTCCACTTGCTTCATCAACAGACTTACCACCACGGCGGGCAAGCTGATATTCGATTTTGGCACGTACTTTTTCTGCACGTCTTCTGACTCTTTCAGAAAGTGAGTTTTCCTTCTTCTTTCCGATTTTTCTGTAATCCTTAACAAGAAGAATTGCAGGAATGAATGTAACTGAAAGAAGCAGGGAAATGCCTACACCAATTGCTGTAAAGATGGCAAAACTGTGGAGAGGTTCAATTGGACTGGTAACAAGAGAGATAAATCCTACAGCTGTTGTAATTCCTGCAAGAATAACTGCCTTCCATACATCTTTAAGACCTTCAAATACACAGTTTTCATAAGATTCTTTTGTAAGCTCACTTCCTGCATTTTTTAAGGCAATATAATAGTGGGTAAGAACATGGATTCCGTAAGCAGAGCCTACTGCAATGAGGGCTACAGGAATAACGCTGGAAACAAGGGTAAATGTAATTCCAAACAGACCCATGAGACCACAGGAAATAGCTGTAGACATTAATACAGTTATAAGTGGAAGAAGTGTTCCTGCTACAGTTTTAAAACTGAGGTAAAGAGAAACAAGAACAACAACTACTACAAGTGGAATAAGGCCTATAAGGTCAGCTGTCATAAACTGCCTTGAGCTTTCAGAAAGAACAGGTTCACCTACAAGCTTATATTTAACTCCGTGTCCCTTACATTCTTCTTCTACGATTTTGCGGATTGCGGTAAGTGTGCTCTGCTGTCTTACAGAATCAGAGTTGCATGAATCATAGTAAGCTTTTGCATCTTCGTATGTCTTTGAGGCCGTCTTGATTTTTTCTGAATCACCAGAAGCTTTGGCTTTTTTAAGACTTTCTTTTGCTTCCTTAAGATTGTTTTCCGGGTAATCAACAGTTGCTTTTAGTGCTTCTTCTGCTGCCTTGATTTCTCCTTCGTCACCGGAGGCTTTTGCACTTTCAAGATTACGCTTTGCAGCTTCTATATCGTTTTCGTATGTACTGGTTGTTTTAAGGGTAATCTGCATCTGTGCGGCTGTATTATTGTCATTAACAATAACCCTGTTGTACATATCTGACCATTCAGTAAGGCGGGATTTAAGTTCATTTATTCCTTCGTCTCCGGCAATATAGTTACTGTTTTCATCAAAGTATTCAGGAGGAATAAGCTGGGATGCAGAAATAGCACCGCTTTCATCTGCACAAAGATAATCAATGTGGGTAAGGGAATCTATACTTTTTTCTGAAGGGTTAACTTTAGAAGTATCTACTTCAGAAAGAAGGGCAACCCTGTCAGTAATTTTTTTAATTACAGAAATGTATTCAGGTGTAAGAATACTTCCAGTTTCTGCTTCTATGCTGGCACCAATTGCAAGCATACTTCCGAATTTATCCTCAGTGTCAGTAAGCCTTGTGTATGCTTCATTTTTCTGGGGAAAAAACTGCCTCATGGAATTTTCAAGTTTAAGATCTTTCAGAAAAAATCCAAAAAATCCTGTAACGAAAAGGCAGGCTATGATGATAAACCAGGGATGCTTAAAGAAAGCTTTTAAGAATTTCATCTTGAAATTACCTCTTTGTATATGATATATCCGTTCAAAAACTTGAACCAATACAAATATGATAATCAATTTAAAATAAATGTCAAATAAAAAGTGTAAATTTTTTATATTAATATTTCTCAAAATTTTGTAATTGTATATAATATAAAGAATTATAGCTATTAAAAATATTTTAAGTTTAACTGTTTAAGCGTCTAAGTGTTTAATTTCTTAAACTAATAATGTTGACAAAATCATTCAGTCAAAATATATTGGAATTATGAATAAGAAGGAATTTAAAAGGCTGCAGGGAATGTTTTTAAAATGTTCCCCTTTATTCATTGCCCTTGGTGATGAAATACGCCAGAAGATAATGCTTGAAGTCTCTGAGTCTGGTTTTGACGGAATTAACGTTACAGAGCTTGCCTCAAGATTTAAGCTTTCCCGTCCTGCCGTGTCCCATCATCTTAAAGTTTTAAAAGACAGTGGACTTCTTGTTTCCGTTAAAAAGGGTACTCAGATGTTTTACCGGGCTGAGTTTAAAAAGAATCTTCAGGTTGTTGATAATCTTATTCATTCCGTACTTGAAGTTGTAGAAGCAGAAGAGAAGCTTCGTCTTCAGGGAAATTTATCAGGCGCAGGCAGTCTTACTTGAAATTTTAAGTTTTTTAACATTTAATTGTGCACATGGATAGAATAAATAAAGTACCTGAAGGTCAGGAAAAAATCGTAATTCAGGGTGCACGTGAACATAATCTTAAAAATATAAATGTAGAAATACCAAGAAACCGTCTTGTAGTTATAAGCGGGCTTTCTGGAAGCGGAAAGTCTTCTCTTGCCTTTGATACTCTTTTTGCAGAAGGACAGAGAAGGTATATGGAAAGTCTTTCTTCCTATGCCCGTCAGTTTCTTGGAAGAATGGATAAACCTGATGTAGATATGATTTCAGGCCTTTCTCCAGCCATTTCCATTGAACAGAAATCAACTAATAAAAATCCCCGCTCAACAGTAGGAACCGTTACTGAGATTTATGATTATTACAGGCTTCTTTATGCAAGAATCGGTAAGGCTCATTGTCCCAAATGCGGCAGGGAGATTAACGAACAGTCAGTAGATCAGATTATTGATACTATTCTCAGCTGGGATGAAGGAACCAAACTTACAGTCCTTGCTCCTGTTATCAGGGGAAAAAAAGGTGAACATGTAAAGGTTATTGAAGACGCAAAAAAATCAGGTTTTGTTCGCGCAAGAATTGACGGCCTTATGGTAGAGCTGGAAGATTCAATTAAACTTGATAAACAGAAAAAACACACTATAGAAATTGTTGTTGACCGTATTGTTTTAAAAGATGAAATACGAAGGCGTCTTGCTGATTCCGTAGAAACAGCCCTTAATGCATCAAATGGAATCCTTATTGTACTCAGGCGGGTTAATAAAGAAGATCAGGCTTATGCTCAGGTTGCTGCAGCCCTTGATTCCAGGGGAACTCCTTATGATCGTGAAGCCTCTTATATAGAACAGGAAGTTTTTTTCAGCCAGAAGAATGCCTGTCCTGACTGTGGTATTTCAATTCCAGATTTGCAGCCCCGGCTTTTTAGTTTTAACAATCCTTTTGGTGCCTGTCCTGACTGTACCGGTATTGGTGAAAAAATGGAATGGAACGAAAACCTGATTGTTCCGGATAAAAATCTTTCTTTTAATCAGGGAGGTATCGCTTTTTATAATCCTGACAGCGCATGGAACAGAAGTATTTTTGAAGCTGTTGCAGAAGCTGGAGGTTTTTCACTGGATACTCCCCTGAATAAACTTACAAAGGCTCAGTATCATTATCTCTGGAATGGTGATGAAAATAAAATCCTTCACTGGGTTTATCAGAAGCAGAGTGGAGAAGGTTATTCTGAATATAAAAGACCATGGCTGGGTGTAATGGCAGATATGAAAAGACGTTATGCAGAAGCCTGGGGTGAAAGTCAGAAGGAACGCATGCAGGAAAAATTTATGTCGGTTTCTGAATGTCAGACCTGTCATGGAAAAAGACTGCGTCCTGAAGCTTTATGTGTTACTGTCGGCGGAAAAAACATCTGGGACCTTACTGAACTTTCTGTTCTTGAAACCATAGACTTTTTTAAAAATCTCAGCCTTACTCCAACTGAACAGAAAATTGCAGCTCAGATTTTAAAAGAAATAAATTCCCGTCTTAATTTTCTTAAGAATGTAGGTCTGGAATATTTAACCCTTCATAGAAGTGCTTCAACTTTGTCAGGTGGAGAGGCTCAGCGTATTCGTCTTTCTACTCAGATTGGTTCCGGACTTACAGGCGTTATGTACATTCTTGATGAACCTTCCATCGGTCTTCATCAGAGGGACAATGAAAGGCTTATAAAATCCCTTACATATTTAAGGGACCTTGGTAATACTGTTATTGTTGTTGAACATGATGAACAGACTATGCTTACTGCTGACTGGCTTGTTGATATAGGACCAGGTGCAGGAGTTCACGGCGGAAAAATTATGGCAAGCGGAACTCCGGCTCAGGTAATGCAGGTGGAAGATTCTGTTACCGGAAAATATCTTGCCGGAAAACTCAGGATGAAGATTCCGGAAATAAGAAGAAAAGGAAATGGTAACCTTATCAGGATTCAGGGAGTTACTGAACATAATCTTAAAAATGTCAGCGTGGATATTCCTCTTGGAACATTTACCTGTATAACAGGTGTGTCAGGAAGCGGGAAGTCAACTCTTTTAAGTGATGTTTTTTATCCGGCTGCAAGTAATGCGGTAATGCGCACTGAATACGAAACGGGAAAGTATAAAAAAATTACAGGTCTTGAAAATATTGATAAGGTAATCAGTATTGACCAGACTCCTATTGGAAGAACACCAAGATCAAATCCTGTAACTTACATTGGTGTCTTTGATAAAATAAGGGATCTTTTTGCAAGCCTTCCTGAAGCCAAGGCAAAGGGCTATAAAGCTGGAAGATTCAGTTTTAATGTTAAGGGCGGCCGGTGCGAAAACTGTGAAGGTGCAGGTACCATTACAATCGAAATGAATTTCCTTCCTGACGTTTTCATTCAGTGTGATGTATGTCATGGAAAGCGTTTTAATCAGGAGACTCTGGAAGTTACTTACAAGGGAAAATCCATAAGTGATGTTCTGGATATGACTATAGAAGATGCTGCAGATTTTTTTGCAGGTATTCCTCATATAGCAAGAAAGCTTGAAACCTTAAAGGAAGTTGGTCTGGGATACATTCAGCTTGGACAGAATGCCCTTACTCTTTCCGGCGGTGAAGCTCAGCGTGTAAAACTTGCTTCAGAACTCTGTCGTCCTTCAACAGGAAAAACCCTTTACATTCTTGATGAGCCAACAACAGGACTTCATTTTGCAGACATTATGCAGCTTATGAATGTAATTCAGAGACTTGTAGATAAAGGCAATACGGTTGTAATGATTGAACATAATCTTGATGTTATATGTCAGTCGGATTACATAATTGACCTTGGTCCTGAAGGAGGAACCGGAGGCGGAGAAGTTATAGCCACCGGAACACCGGAAGAAGTTTCACTGTCAAAGAAAAGTTATACCGGCAGATTCATAAAGAGTATGCTTGAAAGGGAAGCCCTCAGGGATAAAAAGTTATAAGGTTATTTCGATTGAAGAAATATCTTCTCCCGTATATAATTCTTCTTCAAAGTGAAACCGCAGTATTTTTTAACCTTAAAAAAAATCGTCCTCATGCTTTTAATTACTTTTGCTTCTTTCAGTCTTTTTTCACAGGAAGATCAGAGTGTAATTAAAATTGAGAGCGCACAGAATACTGAGTATAGAAAAAACAAGGAAACAGGAACAGAAGAAATAATTCTTACCGGGGCTGTAAAAATTTCCGTAACAAAGGGCAGTACGGTAACATCCATAAGTGCAGATTCCATAACCTTTAACCGTACAACTGACATGGTTTATGCAGTGGGTAATGTAAGCCTTCAGCAGACCGGGGGCAGTGCAGGGGGACAGAATATTACTGCTTCATCCCTTCTTTTTAACACAAGCACGCTGGAAGGTATTTTTGACAACGGAAGGGCGGTACAGACTCAGAGTGATGCCATTAATCTTCCTTCAGGTTCAACCCTTATAGTTGCGTCAGAAATTTTTGGCCGTGACTCCTCAAGTACCATAGCTTTTAAAAATGCAGAACTTACCTTTTGTGACGAAGAAGATCCTCATTGGAAAATATGGGCTTCAAGAATCTGGCTTTTGCCGGGTGGAGAGTTTGCATTTTTTAATGCAGTTTTATTTGTAGGTCATGTACCACTTCTTTACCTTCCTGCATTTTATTATCCAAAGGACGAACTTATTTTTAATCCAAGTTTTGGTTATGATGAAAGGCTTGGCTATTATTTTAATACCACTACATATATTTTTGGAAGAAAGCCTCTGGATACAAGCTCAGATGATGACGATGACGATGATATAACAAAAGGTCTCTTCAACTTTATGAAAGCTACAAGCCTTAAGGAACAAAAAAGGGAAGGACTTGTACTTCATAATCTTGATGATGATTTTAAAGGTAATACTACAAATTATCTTAAGATTATGGCTGACTTTTATACAAACCTTGGATTTATGTTTGGTGCAGAAGGTGTTTATAAACCCGGAGGTATGATTTCAAATCTTTCCGGAAATGTAAATATTGCTTTTACCCAGACAATTTTTGAAACAGGCGGACTTTACAGCAATTACTACAACGAAGAAACTTATTCAGATAAGTCAAATTTTCTTGGGGTTGAACTTCCATTCCGTTATAGTGCCGGCCTTAATTTTTCAATGACAAAACCTTTTACATTTACCCTTGCCATGCCTGTATATTCAGACCCGTATTTTACTGACGATTTTTCAGAAAGAAGTGAATATATTGACTGGCTGGGATTTTTAATGAACGGGGATGGTTCAGAGGAAGAAGATACAACATCAAATACAGTAACTTCCTTTACCTGGACTGCATCAGGCTCATATAATTTTACTCTTCCGGATTTTATAAAGCCTTATATTTCTTCACTTTCAATTTCAAGTTTTTCTTCATCCCTTGTTTTCAGTTCAAAGTCCAGGACAACTTCTTCTTCAGATGGTGTTTATTATGATGAGGAATGGGTAAACTCTGATTCGACATGGCGAACATATACACCGGAAAGAACTTTTTTCTATCCGTCACAGGTAACACCTTTTAAGGTTTCAGCAAAAATTGCCGGAACCTTAATTCAGCTTTCAAGTTCATCGTCTTCTTCTAAGAAAAGCTCAGGCTTTACAACTAGTCTTAATGTACCTGATGAATTTAAAACCCCGGAAGAAATTGAAAAAGAAAAGGCAGCCCTGCAGCAAAATGAGTCAGATACTGACCAGGAAAATGTTCAGACTGAAAGCGAAACTGTAAGTGATAGTGACAATGATAGCTCAGAAGACACTGGCAGCAGTAAGGAAGATATTGTTTTCTCAGAAAAGAATTTTCCATCCCTTACAGCCTCAGCATCTTCTTCAGTTACGGATATTAAAGGACTTGAATATACACTTTCTTATTCCATAACACCTCAGTATACATCTCAGATAAACTATCAGACTTATGATGAGCATCCCCTCTATAAGCCGGAGGATTTTGACTGGAGTTACATTTATTCTTCATACTATCAGGTAAAGGTTCCTGCAACTTTAACCAGTAAGCTTTCCTACAGAAGTACTTTTGCATCTATGTCAAATACCTTTACTTTTAATCCTGTATATCAGACTCACCCTAATCTGGATGGATATTCAGAAACTTCTGCAGCCAGTGTAAAGAAAACTGATTATGCTGCAAAAAAACTTGACCTTACAAATTCAAATACAGTTTCTGTAAAACCTTTGCTTTATAATTCAGTATTTAAGAATACAAGTATTGACTGGTCTACAACAGTAAAGCTTATTGAAACGGAATTTCTTGGAGATGCAGATGATCCTCAGTGGGAATATAATACTGTAGATCTTTTTGATGATGACTGTTTTACAACTCATACTTTAAGCGGAACCCTGTCTGCTGTTGAAGGAAAATATTCCCAGACCCTTACTTTGTCAACAAAACTTCCACCTCAGGTTGAATATTATTCTGCAACCTTTAAACTGGGGTTTCCTGTAGGAAGCATGAGTTTTGCCAGCAGTATTCAGCAGGTTAGTTCTACTGATGAATCATATGAATGGAATCCTTTCCAGCAGTCCGCAACCATAAAGTTAGGAAACTTAAGTCTTACTGAAAGTTATAATTATGATCTTGATGAATGGCATTCTGATTCATTTAAATTTTCTGCCACATGGAATAATTTTAAGGCCGCCTATGTAATGAGTTATGTTACAGGTTATGACTTTGATAAAGATACAATGACCTGGACTGCAAAAACAGATAAGGAATTTCAGCCTTACTCCCTTACTTTGTCCTATGCTTCTTCAAGTACAACTTACTATCACTGGCTGAATAGAATTTCATGGACACCAAAACTTTCTACAAGCATAGTTTATGATTGTCTTAAACCGACAAACAGTTACTTTACATTTGTTCCTTCTATGACATTTAAAATAAATGATTTCCTTGACCTGACATTTTCTGCAGAATCAAGAAACTCAGTTATTTTCAGATATATCCAGAAATATACTGACTATGGTGACATAATCGGTGGTGAAACTAATCCTCTTATTGATTTGTATAATTCATTTAAATTCTGGGATGATGATTCATTCTATGATTCTGACCAGTCTGCAAGAAAAGGTTCCGGTTATAAAATAAAATCATTCTCAGTTTCCCTTTCCCATGATCTGTGTGACTGGGATATGGCTGCAACCCTTACATTTAAACCAAGAACAGTTACCAGTGGAAGTCAGAAGTATTACGATTACCATCCGTATTTTTCATTCTCAGTATCCTGGCGTCCAATGTCCAGTATGAAAACAGAAATTGTAGATGAGTATGGTGAATGGGAATTAAATCCATAGTTGCGCGTATGGTTTTTTAAAGTTATATTTAAGTTAATGGAGATAAACATGGCAGAAAAGAAATCATTTAAGGACAAACTTTTTTCATTTCTTGACAGAAGTGTAGAGTCGTCAAAAAATATTTTTCACAAAGCTGGTGAAAAAATAAACGACTTCAGTGATAAGTCTGTAACCCGCATTGATATTGCAAGACTTAATTCAAAATTAGAAAAGCTTTACGAAGATCTCGGAAAACTTACTTTTGAGAAAAGGGAAGTGGCAAAAAAATCTTCTTCCGATCTTAAGGAATTTGATTCCCTTTATTCACAGATAGAAAATTTACTCCAGGAAATCGAATCTAAAAAACTTTCCATTTCTGAAGGAGAAGAGAAAAAATCTGATGACATGTCTTCTGTACCTGCATCGTCTCAGCCGACAGTTATTTTAGAAGCAGCAGATCTCCAGGATGACAGTTCATCTCCTGCAAAAAAAAGTGCTTCTGTAAAGTCCGCTTCAACAAAAACAGCATCTGTAAAAAATGCATCCTCCAGGGCAGCTTCCACAAAAACTGCATCTGTAAAAAGCGGGTCAGCTAAAACTGTGTCTGCAAAAGCATCTGCAAAATCGTCTGCTCCAAAGAAGACTTCTGCTGAAAAAGCAAAGACTGTAAAAACATCAGCAGCAAAAAAAACTTCTTCTGTAAAGAAAACCGCTGCTGCTTCTTCAAGTCCGTCTGCGTCGAAAAAGTCAGCAACAGTATCTTCTTCAAAAAAAGCTTCTTCTGCAAAGAAAACTTCTTCCGGAAGTACAGCAGCCAGAAAGTCTTCTCAGAAGAAAACTTCCTGATTGCCGCAGCTGCTAGTAATCATCATCCTGCAACTCTATAAGCCGCATTGTTAACTGCTCAATAAATAAGGCCAGTTCATGATGATTGAGATTGTAGATGCAAAGGGCCAGGTCGTATGCGGACACCATAATGGGAGTTGCGAACAGTTTTCGCACAGGTACCTGCAGAATGTCCACCAGCCTTTGCAGGACAGCAGCAGAAGGCCAGACAGTAGCATTTTCAATATTTGAAATGCTTTTTTCGCATACGTTGGAAGCCCTTGATAAATCCTTCTGAGACATCCCGGCTTTTTTCCTGAGATGAATCAGATTGATTCCAAGAACCCTGCCAACAGGAATATAGAGTTCCGGCTTTGTTATCAGTTTTTCACCAGGTTTCACAATCAGTTCCTGTGAATGCAACTTTGTTTCCGGACTCTCTTCCGCTGGTTTTCTGTCTGGCATCTTGTTGCCGTTATCATCAGCTGCCGTAGTCTTCTTTGCCCCCTCAAACAGCTGATAATAAGAAATTTCGAAAAGGTCGCAAATTTTTTCAATCTTATCGGCCTTTGTCCAATGCTTACCTGATTCAATACCAGTGATTTCTCTTGGTGTTAAATCAATTTTTGCGGCAAGCTCCTCTTGTGTAATACTGTGCATTACTCTCTGTTTAGTAATGTTTGAACCAAAAATGGTTAGAATGTCTTCCTGACTACTCATACTTAAAGATTAACCTAAATTTTTAAAAAACAAATGGAATGAGCTTACTGATTTTGCTTTTTTTAGGAATTTTTGTTTCTACCTTAAAAATTTTTTAGCTTTTTTTGGCCAAAATCCGAATTTTCATAACAAATTGGTGCCGTTCATGTTTTTTCCACCCCAAAATAAAAAAAAATAAGAATGAACTAACATCATCACCCGTCTTCCTGGGCTTACCCTCCGGCCGGTCCTCCGTCATACTCCGGACGCGCTTTGCGCCCCATCCACCCGGGGGCAGTTTGCATAAAATTCCAGTAAGTCCACGTAAAAATTAAAAGAAAATCTTTCTGACAAAAAACTAAAACAAAAAAAAAGGCTGAAAAGCTCTTTGCAAAGAAAATATCCTGCAAAAAAACTCATCAGTCTTAAAATCTTAAAAATACTCTGCTAAAAATCTTAGTTAATAAACAGGCCGAAATCCTCACAAAACAAAATACCTCCTTGTCAGCCCTTATTTCCAAAAATAACAAGACTCAGCCCGGACTACTGGGAAAAAAACTTAAAACAAAAAATCGCCCCTTAGAGCCCATATTTCCCAGAAAACAATATTTATCCCAGCTTATTCGTAAAATCTTCTCAAAGGCAAAATTTCGCTCAATACAGCCCGAATTTCCCAGAAAACAAGATTTATCCCAGACTATCCGTAAAATCTCCTCAAACGCAAAATTTCGCTCAATACAGCCCGAATTTCCCAGAAAACAAGATTTATCCCAGACTATCTGTAAAATCTCCTCAAACGCAAAATTTCGCCCCTTACAACCCGAATCTCCCAGAAAATATGATTTATCCCTATCTGATCCAAAATCCCACCTCAGAGCATAATCCCACCCGATACAACCTGTATTTAAAAAATTAATCCCGGACACAAGTAAAGTTTCCAAAAAGCAAAATACGCAATTCACAGCCTGTATTTCCCAGAAAACGTGATTTCCCCGAATTGCTTCTAAAATTCTCGCAGCAACAAAATTCAGCCTGATACAGCTCGAATTTCCCGGAAAACAAGATTTATTCCAGTCTATCCGTAAAATCTTCTCAAACGCAAAATTTCGCCCTTTACAGCCCAAATTCCTCGGAAAACAAGATTTATCCCAGACTATCCGTAAAATCCCTTAAGACATAAAATTTCGCCCGATACAGCCCATATTTCCCAGAAAACAAGATTTATCCCAGCTTATTCGTAGAATCTTCTCAAAGGCAAAATTTCGCTCAATACAGCCCGAATCTCCCAGAAAACAAGATTTATCCCAAACTATCCGTGAAATCTCCTCATACGCAAAATTTCGCCCCTTACAGCTCGAATTTCCCGGAAAACAAGATTTATCCCTATCTGATTCAAAATTCCACCTCAGAGCATAATCCCACCCGATACAACCCGTATTTAAAAAAAATTAATCCCGGACACAAGTAAAGTTTCCAACAAGCAAAATACGCAATTCACAGCTTGTATTTCCCAGAAAACGTGATTTTCCCAAACTGCTTCTAAAAGTCTCTCAGCAACAAAATTTAGCCCGATACAGCCCGAATTTCCCGGAAAACAAGATTTATCCCAGACTATCTGTAAAATCTCCTCAAACGCAAAATTTCGCCCCTTACAACCCGAATTTCCCAGAAAACAAGATTAATCCCGATTTGATCCAAAATTCCACCTCAGAGCATAATCTCACCCGATACAACCTGTATTTCAAAAAAAAAGATTAATCCCGGACACAAGTAAAGTTTCCAAAAAGCAAAATAGCAATTCACAGCCTGTATTTCTCAGAAAATATGATTTTCCCAAATTGTTTCTAAAATTCTCTCAGCAACAAAATTTAGCCCGATACAGCCCGAATTCCTCGGAAAAAAAGATTAATCCCAGGCTGTCCGTAAAATCTCCTCAAACGCAAAATTTCACCCGATGCAGCCCGAATTTCCGGGAAAACAAGATTTATCCCTATCTGATCCAAAATCCCACCTCAGAGCATAATCCCACCCGATACAACCTGTATTTCAAAAAAAAGATTAATCCCAGATACAAGTAACGTTTCCAAAAAGCAAAATGCGCAATTCACAGCCTGTATTTCCCAGAAAACGTGATTTCCCCAAATTGCTTCTAAAAGTCTCTCAGCAACAAAATTTAGCCCGATACAGCCCGAATTTCCCGGAAAACAAGATTTATCCCAGACTATCTGTAAAATCTCCTCAAACG
>NZ_JAILGZ010000062.1 GCF_024696245.1 Treponema sp. | reverse complement strand
TATTTTTGGACAAAGATTTTCCATTTCAGAAGCCGCAAACTTTTTGCTTATATTCCTATCGATTATTGCCCAGACAATCATTTGAGCATAATGAACTTTTGTTCCGTCGCGCCGCCAGCTTTTTGCTTTTGCTGTTTTTCCAGTAAAAGTTCCAAAAGCTGAGATGCCATCATAATCAGTTCCTACAGTTTGAAGGATCCAGAAATCATTTACTTCTATTTTTTCCCACTCACGGACACTCCAGTCCATTGAAGAAAGTTTTCCTTTCAAAATTGCTTTTATATCCTTCTTCTGATCTTTTAGAGTGTAAGAAGAAATATTTGGATTCCATCGTAAAATGAATGTTTTCATAGGTGCCTCCGAGGTTTATTTCTCATATTATACACCCCTTTGGTGCCAATGAACGGCATTGTCTTTTTGACTTCTAAGAAATTTCTCTTTTTTTCCTAAAAAAAGCCCAGCTGTGCATCTTCTCAGCTCCTTTGCAATCTTGCAAAGCCTTTCTTCCTTGCAGAAAGCCATCCCTCAGATCACCGTGTGTACCTGCAAATGTGATAGACCGGCTTGGCATTCTTGGATTAGGCACGTTCTTTTTTGGATTGCTAATGATTCAAATTCTGCAGATTTGTATTTAGTCACCCATGCAGACAAAGTATTTGGTTTAATGCCGTATTCTAGAGCGAATACTGTCTGTTTTTGGAACTGCGAAAGTTTTAGAACCACCTGAATTAAGAATAGCTGTCTGTGATGTTACAGAAAAAATATATAAAGAAAACTCTTAACAATGATTCTCCCTATCTTCGTTTAAAAATTTCCCCCGTTCCAGCCCCAGTTTGGTGTGCCCCAGTAGGAGATGTATACAGAGTTGCCCGGGATCCCCAGTTCAGTCTCAAGAATCTGACAGAGTCGGGAAGTCATCTTATCACTTGCTGCTGAATCAATGCTGCCTAAAACTTTTACTTCTACATAAGCTCCCTTATCCAGTTTTTTGCCACCAAAGTAAAGGTCCTGTTTATCAATAAGGTTAATCATAAGATAAGATTCAGGCTTACCCATAATGCTGATAGCTTTTCCAAACTCAGCTTTTAATACATCTCTTTTTTCTACAGGCAGCTCCATGCTTACCTTTGCTTCAATCATTGGCATATTCTTCCTCCAGTGTTTTTATTTAACCAGTTTTTCCATCCAGATCATATTGTACCAGCGGTCAAACTTACGGCCGCATCTTGTAAAGTGGCCGCATACATTATAACCCATATGTTCATGAAAGTGCTGACTGTTAAAAGTCAGATACTCATCTTCTTTTTCAGGTACACCTATGCAGGCATAAAGATTCAGTATCCCCTGTTTTATAAGGCGGCCTTCCAGTTCTTCGTATAACATTCTGCCATAACCACTTTTACGACAATCTTTATCTATATAAATCGAAAGTTCAGCACAATGACTGTAAGCAGCCCTTGGGTGAAACTTAGAAGCATAAGCATAACCCACAATCCGGTCATCCTCAGTAATACAGATATAAGGAAAAGCCCGTATAATAGAAGAAATTCGTCCAGAAAATTCATCTGCATCAGGAGCATCATACTCAAAAGAAACTGCAGTATTTTTTACATAGTATGAATAAATCTCAGCAAGTCTGGCTGCATCTTCAAGTTTTACATCTCTTATTTTTACTATACTCATTACTCCACCCTATTTTTTACACCCAAAAAAGTCAATACTCTTCCCCATGACAATATCCCTCTTTTCCTGTAAATTCATTCTGGGGGAATAAAACAGATGGAACATACTTACATTGCAATTGACCTTAAATCTTTTTATGCCTCTGTTGAATGTGTGGAACGCAATCTTAATCCTCTTACCACCAATCTTGTTGTTGCAGACCAATCCCGAACGGAAAAAACAATTTGTCTTGCCGTTACTCCCAGCTTAAAGGCATACGGACTTTCTGGAAGGAGCCGTCTCTTTGAAGTTGTGCAGAAAGCTAAAGAAGTAGAAAGGACAAGCGGTAAAAAACTTGAATACATCATTGCCCCACCCCGCATGGCCCTTTACATGAAATATTCAGCAAAAATCTATTCGATATATCTTAATTATTTTAGTCCGGAAGACATTCACATTTACAGCATCGATGAAGTTTTTATTGACGTAACAGGCTATCTTAATCTTTACAAAACTGACGCCAGAACTTTAACTCAGAATATCATTCAGGAAATTCTAAGCCAGACAGGAATCACAGCCACTGCCGGAATTGCACCAAATCTTTTTCTCTGTAAGATTGCCATGGACATTGTTGCCAAGCATGTAGAAGCAGACAAAAACGGCGTTCGTATTGCAAGTCTTACTGTGGAAGAATACAGAAGGACTCTCTGGGACCACAAGCCTTTAAGTGATTTCTGGAGAATCGGGAATGGAATTTCAAACCGTCTGGCAAGAACTGGTATTTACACAATGGGAGACATTGCACGCCGGTCACTTGATTCACCTGAATCCCTCTACAAACTTTTAGGAATTGATGCAGAAATTCTTATAGACCATGCCTGGGGTTACGAACCCTGCACAATTAAGCATATTAAAAATTACAGGAGACTGCATAAAAGTATTAGCACGGGACAGGTTCTTTCTCACGGTTACAGCAGGGACATGACCCGCATTGTAGTTAAAGAAATGGCAGAGTATCTTGCTCAGGAACTCGTATCCAAAGAGCTGGCTTCTTCCATGTTTACTTTAATTATTGCCTACGACAGATCTTCTGACTTGGAGGATTACCAGGGTGAATTTGAAACTGACCGTTACGGAAGAGAGGTTCCAAAATCTGACCACGGCAGTATCAGGCTTAGTGCAGAAACTTCCTCCATGCAGAGAATAACCGAAGCTGTCCTTACAATCTATGACAGAATCATGGACTCAAAACTGCTGGCAAAAAAACTTAACCTTACTGCAGAAAATGTCATTAAGCAAAAAGAAGAACAGGCAGATTTATTCACCCAGGTTAAGGAACAAAAAAAAGAACGCTCCCTTCAGGAGACCATGCTTAAGCTGCAGAATAAATTCGGCAAAAACACAATCCTAAAAGGAAGCGATTTTGAAGAAGGTGCCACTACAATAGAAAGAAACATGCAGATTGGAGGTCATAGGAAATGAAAACGTTTGGATTTTTGAAGAGACTGTGAAGTCCTTTCTGTAAATTCAGTAGGCTGCGGTAAAAAGATTTAATGCGGGTAAGGTCCGCAAGCAGCTGACAGCTACTGTTACTTATTCGAATATAAAATACTGCTGATTTTTTATCAAGAGTTATTTTTAAAAACGGCTTCCCCGGAGGGAAGTTGTTTTTTTTGAGATTAGTCTGGCA
>NZ_JAILGZ010000042.1 GCF_024696245.1 Treponema sp. | reverse complement strand
TATCTTTTCCATTTCAAGTCTCCATAAAAAAACATCTAAATAATAGAATCATATTGTACAAAAAAGATAAAAGGTGCCGGAAAAATCAAGTTAGCATTGGGACTTGTTGGAAAAATTCAATTGCACAAATTAAATAAAGCTGCAAAAAATTGTTCTTTAGAACAGGAAAAAACTTTACGCGGAATCTTGGAGTATGCAAAAGATTCTGAATGGGGAAAGGCTCATAACTTTGCAAAAATTCTAGAAGCTAAAAATGCCCAGGATTTATACAGTTTGTGGCAGCAGAATGTTCCTGCACAGGATTACGAAGATCTAAGACCATTTATTGAGCGCCATAAAAATGGTGAAGAAAATGTTTTATTCCCTGGAAAGCCTAAGATGTATGCTACTACAAGTGGTACTACAAAAGAACCTAAATGGATTCCAATCACAAATGAATACTATGAAAATGTATACAGTAAAATGACAAGGCTCTGGCTTTACAGTTTCATGATGCATCGTCCAAAAGTTTTTGAAGGAAAATGCGTTTCAATCGTTGGAAAAGCAATTGAAGGTGCTGCTCCAGACGGTACTGTTTACGGTTCTGTTTCCGGCGTTACACAAAGAGACTGCCCTGAATTTATTAAGGGCCTGTATTCTGCTCCAAATGCTGTATTTAAAATCAGTGACTATAGAGCACGCTACTATACAATTATGCGTACTGGAATTGAACAGAATGTACATTTAGTTGTTACAGCAAATCCTTCTACAATTGTAGAAATGCAGAATAATGTAAACGAATTCTTTGATGATTATGTTAAAGACATTGAGAACGGAACACTTAATGCTAATTTGAAAATTGATGATGACATAAGGGAATCCTTAGCACCTTGTTATAAACCAAATCCAAAAAGAGCCGCTGAACTTCGTGCATTAAAAGAAAAATATGGCACTGTATTACCAAAGCATTACTGGCCTGAATTACAGGTTCTTACAACATGGAAATGCGGTAACACTCATGTTTATATGGATAAGTTTGCAAATTCATTCCCTAAGAATATGCTTCATCAGGAATTCGGATACTTTGCTTCTGAATGCCGCGCCGGTTTAGTTATGAATGGTGCAGATGATACAGTTTTATTCCCTCATGCACATTATTTTGAATTTGTCAGAGTTGAAGATATGGAAAATGCAAACCCTAGATTTTATCAGCTTGATGAACTTGAAGTAGGAAAACGCTATTTAATTTATGTTACAACTTATGCAGGTTTGTACCGCTACAATATGAACGATATGATTGAAGTTACAGGACATTATAAAACAATTCCAACAATTCAGTTCCTGCAGAAAGTTAATGGAATTATTTCTATGACTGGAGAAAAGCTTCACGAAAGACAGTTTATTGAAGCCGTTAAAAATGCAGAAAAAGAAACAGGCATTTCTACTAAGTTCTTTGTTGGCTTTGCAGATCTTGAACTTTCTACCTATAGAATCTATGTTGAATTCGCTGATCAAGACACAACTCAGGAAACTGCAGATTCATTCGGAAAAGTTATAGACAAGCACTTAAAGGCAATCAACTGCGAGTACGAGTCAAAGCGTGATTCATTTAGAGTAAAAGACCCGATTATTCATATGCTGCAGAAAGAATCATTTGAAACCTACAAGTCTAGATGCATTGATCAGGGTGCAAGAGACGGACAGTTCAAATTGAATCTTCTTATGCAGGATGAAAAACGACACGCAATGTTTAAAGATTTAATAAAAAAATAAATGATAGATTTTAATAACATAGGTGCTGTTATATTTGATTTTGACGGCACCTTATATGACTATAGAAAAATTTCTCTCAAGCTTATAATGAAGCATCCCCTGGATATGTTTAAAATGAGAGCTGAACGCGACATAAGACGCAACTTTAAGGGAATTGACTTTTCTAATTCTGAAACTTTCTACAAGTATTTCTGTCAAAAAATGAAGCACAGAACAGGAATGAATTCAAAAAGAACTTTAGACTGGTATAACAAGCGTTATATGCCTTCTATGATAGAAGTTTTGGCACAGAATTACAGGTACAGAGAGAAAGTGTTAGATTTGTTTAAGTATCTGAAGAACCATTCGATTAAAATTGCAATTCTTTCGGATTATCCTTTGGTAGAAGAGAGAATGAAAGCAATTGGTTTTACTGATGAAATGATTTCATTATGTGATATTATTTCTTCTGCTCAGGATACTGGCGCTCTAAAACCTTGTGCAAGACCATTTTTAGAAATTGCTGAAAAACTTAATGTTAAGCCAGAAGATGTTTTAGTTGTTGGAGACAGAAACGATACTGACGGTCAGGGTGCTAAAAAAGCAGGCATGAAATTCTTAAAAGTAAAATCTCATAAAAGCTTTGGAACTGACTGGAAAGAAATTGTGGAAGGCCTGTAAGTTTTTAATCCCCGGCGTATTCCCAGCAATTTGAGCTTATTCCGGCGTTTTTTACCATTTCTTCGTGGCATTTTTTTCTCATTAAATTAATAGCTTCACTTCTTCGTAATGACTTATCAAAAAACTGTACTTCTCCTATAGTTAAGGTTAGGAGAGGATGTTTTACTCCAAAAAGTTTATATAAGCCGGAAGGTTTCCTGTATGAAAAAACCATAGGAATTATCGGGAGATTGTATTTGTATGCTATAGAAAAAGCACCTTTCCTAAACGGTCTGATTGGTTCGTAAAAATCCCAGCGGCAGCTTTCAGGAAAAACATGAAACCATTTTTTCTTTGAGTGCAGGTAATCAAATGCATCATTGAAATTTCTTATTACACTTATGTCTTCTGGGATAGGAATGCCGCCTGCAAAACGGATAATATTTCCGTCACTTGTTAAAATATTTCTTGTTTTAGCAGGAAACCACATTCTTCTGTATTTAACTGCCTGTAAAACTGCTAAATAGTCCCAGCGATACACATGATTTGCAATTGTCATGGCACCGTTTCTAAAATATTTTCTGCATTTCTTTAAATTGTTTCTTCCCTTTATTTTCAGCCCATAGCGAATAGTATTCAGAGGAAATACAATTGTAAATATTCCTATATAAGTAAGAATATTCATTAACCTCGCCTTAAAGGATTTATCAAAAAATGGATAGTTTTTGTCAAATGTAAGCTGTTTTATTAAAGGTGGATTCCAAAGCGGTGTATCAGGCTTCTCCGGGAAAACCGTATCTGTTTCCGGAATATAAGTTCCTTCGTTCACAATATGTTCACAAATCTTACTATTCATTTTTACCCTCTTTAAGTTTTATGCGGTGGTTGAGCTTAGTCGAAACCACTTTATGGTTTGTTATTTAGTAACATAACTCGACATTAAACCGTTTATACAAAAAAAAATGACCCAAAGCGATTTGCCTTGAGCCATTTTATAAACTAAACAAAACTATAGAATATCCTTATTTAGTTGTAATAAGCAATGATTTTGAATCAAGCTTCAAGTTTGTTGAAAGGTCAGTGTTCTTTCCCATCTTCAAAATAGAAAGTTGAGTTACAGAAGCTTTTGAAGACAAGTGAAGTACAGCAGAGAAATATGGAAGAATAGCTTTTGGAGCTGAATCCTCTAATTTATCGCTTGTAACAGTTGCACTCATCCAAACCTTTGACTTTGTTGCTTTTGCATAAGCAGCTACAACCTGAACGTCAGATTCTTTTACTTTTGAAAAGTCTACATTATCAATTACAACACCAGCAACAGCAATTCCACCTGCTTTTAAAGCGTTTAATGTATTAACAACTTTTTCCAGATTAAAATTGTCCTGGTTAAAGTTAAGAATTGTTCTGTTCTTAAGAATTTGTTCTTTTACTTCCTGAGCATTAGAAATTGTCTTTTTCTTAGCAATTTCAGAGAAAATTCCATCGTACCATGAAATAACATTTTCTGAGTGCTGATCGAAAGAAACATGCACTAATTGCTTTCCGTTAAGAAGGGTGTCCATACCGAATTGTACTAATACAGATGTTTTACCCAATCCTTTTTTTGCAGTTACTAATCCTAATTCACCAGCTTTTAAGCCGCCATTTGAAACTTCATCAAATGCACGAATTGGACTTTTTTCATAAAGTTCTTGTTTTGCCATAAATCTCCCCCTTCTTGCAATTAAAAACCCCAAGAATTTCTTCCTGAGGTTTTATACTAATGGACTAAGCACTGTAATTCAGGAGTCCAGACTAATTTATTTTGTTAAACCAGCCTTTTTCTTTTCAGCATAAGCTTTAATAAGCTCATCTGCTACAGCGTTAGGAACCTTACCATACTTTTCGAATTCCATTGTAAATTCAGCTTTTCCTTGTGTAGAAGAACGGAGAATTGTAGAGAATCCGAACATTTCTGAAAGAGGTACTTCTGCGTTAACAGTAGAGTTACCAGCTTCATCTGATGAATCTATTATAACACCACGTCTCTGATTTATCAAACCAAACATATTACCCTGGAATTCTGTAGGTCCTGCAATCTGAACTTTCATAATTGGTTCAAGGATAACTGGCTTAGCCTTTGCATAACCTTCACGGAAAGCACCAATAGCTGCTGTCTGGAATGCGATGTCTGAAGAGTCTACAGGGTGATACTGACCATCATTGATTGTACATTTAACACCAACAACAGGAGCACCAATAAGAGAACCCTTTTCCATAGCTTTCTTGAATCCCTTATCGCAAGAAGGAATGTATTCGTTAGGAATAGCACCTCCCTTGATAGAGTCAATAAATTCGTAATCTTTTTCTGTATCTGGTTCCATGAAACCTGCAACACGACCGTACTGACCAGAACCACCAGTCTGTTTTTTGTGTGTATAGTTAAAGTCAGCTCTCTGTGTAATTGATTCACGGTAAGCTACTTCTGGCTGTGAAACTTCTACTTCGCATTTGTATTCACGCTTCATTCTTTCTACGTAAACTGCAAGGTGAAGTTCTCCCATTCCCTTAATGATTGTCTGATTTGATTCAGGATCAACGTATGTCTGGAATGTTGGGTCTTCTTTTGTAAATCTGTTAAGAGCCTTAGCCATGTTAGCTGCATCTGACTTGTTCTTTGGCTGAATAGCTTCAGAAATAACTGGGTTAGGAACGAACATAGAAGTCATAGCGATGTTTAATCCGCCGCCACAGAATGTATCACCAGAAGCGCAATCAACACCAAAGAGTGCAATGATATCACCTGGCATACCTTCGTTAATATCTTCCATTGCTGCAGCATTCATTCGGACGATACGACCTACTTTGAATTTTTTCTGAGCACGAACATTGTAAAGTTCATCACCTTTAACAATTTTACCCTGATAGATACGAACATATGTTAACTGACCAAACTGTCCGTCATCAAGCTTGAATGCAAGGGCAACACAAGGTTTGTCTGCTGTGTTAAAGAGTTCAACTTCAGCTTCGTTATTATCTCTATCAAGACCATAGTTGTGTACTTCTGTTGGGTTAGGCAAGTAGCGTTCAACACCATCAAGTAAAGGCTGAATACCTTTGTTCATGTGTGCTGAACCACAGAATACAGGAACAAACTGTTCAGCTAAAGTTCCCTTTCTGATAGCTTCAATAATTTTATCTTCAGGAACATTGTCATAATCGCCTTCAAGAAGAAGTTCCATTAAATCATCATCAAAGTTAGAAGCTGCATCAAGGAGAATTGTTCTTTTTTCTTTAGCCTGTTCAACGAGTTCACCAGGAATTTCTGCAACTCTTACTACTTCACCGTCATTACCTTCGAAGTAATATGCTTTCATAGCAATTAAATCAACAACACCCTGAAGTTTATCTTCGAGTCCGATTGGAAGTTCTACCATATAAGCGTTAAGACCAAGTTTATCGCGAAGCTGCTGACATACTCTTAAAGGATTTGCACCCTGTCTGTCACATTTGTTAACGAAAGCAACGCGTGGTACATGATAGCGTTTAAGCTGGCGGTCTACAGTAATTGACTGAGACTGAACACCTGCAACGGCACAAAGAATCATAATAGCGCCGTCAAGAACGCGAAGTGAACGTTCAACTTCTACAGTAAAGTCAACGTGTCCCGGTGTGTCGATAAGGTTGATTGTGATATCCTTCCATTGAACCTGTGTAGCTGCTGACTGAATTGTGATACCTCTTTCACGTTCCAAATCCATAGAATCCATTACAGCGCCAACACCATCTTTTCCATGAACTTCGTGAATCTGGTGAATCTTGTTACAGTAGAACAAAATGCGTTCTGATGTGGTTGTTTTACCAGAGTCAATGTGGGCACTGATACCGATATTACGTACTTTAGTAATATCAAAAGCCATATTGTTTACCTCTCTAAAAAAGTTTGCGATAGTTATTTGGGTGATTATAAAGAAAAACAGCCTTTATTTCAACAGTTTTCGTCAAGTTGGGAAAGAAAAGTAAATAATTCTAAGGATTTCAATTTTTTATAGAAAATCTCCGGAAAAAGAAAAAGAGACTTTACCGTTTACCTTTATCCGTTTAAAGGCAAGGTTAAACTGCATCCATATTTTTATTCTCTGGTTTTCTGCCGGCCTTATGTCAGAAGCAAAGGACATTCCGGCAGTAGTCAGTGGGCAGCCCGGGGCAGAGATGCTGTGACTAAAAGAAATGTTTTCCTTTGAGTCTGAGTATTTATATAGAAAGGAAATTGAATTTTTTATTTTAAGGACCGGAACTGTAAGTAAAAGCCTGCTGCTGTAAGATGCCTTTTTCTTTTGCCGGCTGCGGCTAAAAGTAAGGGAGGCTTTTCTTTTTTCTGCAGTTAATTGAAGGGCTGCTTTTATAGAGGAAGAGGGACTTGGGCTGTAAGTTTTTTCCAGGGACAGGCCTGTGTTAAGCTGAGCATTTTTAATAGTAAAAAGATACTGGGGATTAATTTTTAATTCCATTTTTGTAAGGCTCTGGCTTGAGGATGCAGAAATTAAATCTTCATCAGCAAAATATAAAAGTGCATTAAGGGTAAAGTTTTCCAGAATCAGGGAATCTGTCAGGGTTAGGGCTTTTGCCGGGGTGCCAAAGGGGTTTTGAAAAATACTGAAGGCTGCTGAACTTTTTATGGCAGGCAGGTTTATATTTAATAAAATTTCTCCGGCTCCATAATAGTCCTCTTTATATGGAAGTCTTTTTAAAAACCACTGGCTTGTGGCTTTATAACCATGGCGGAAGAGGCCCCCTGTAATTCCCGCAGTAAGGTTTCCTTTAAAGAAAAAGGGCAGGTTTTTATTCAGGTTAAAGAAAAATTCCTTATGAGGAATAAAGGCTGCCTGGATTGAAGGAAAATGACGGCTGAGCGTTCCCGGAGAAAAATAAATTGCAGTAGAGAATTCCCTGCAGCTTCCGTTAAGGCCCGGCAGTGATGATGTAATTCCCTGGGAGGGCAGGAGGGGGCTTTTTAATGGAGAAAAAGATGCTGGCAGAGGGGATTTTAATCTGGAGACTGCTCCTGAATGTTTTAGAAAACCGGCCAGTATTTTTGTGTCAAAAAAAAGATACTTCTGATTAATCCGGCTTTCAATTCCCCAGCGGAAATCTTCTTTGCCGTAAAAAGCTGTCAGGGTAAAGGGCAGGCTTGTCAGTTTAAATCCTGAATCCCAGGTAAGCTGATGCTCTTTTTTTGAATCTGAAAAGGAATCTGATATTCCTGTCTGAATATTCAGGCTCCGTATAAAATTTTTTTCTGCATTCAGGTCAGGCAGTTTTTGATTCAGTATGCAGAGAATTATGAGAATGTATTTTACAGGATAGTGTTTCACATATATATATATTTAACTGTTTGGCAGAATTCCCCACGTTTTGCTAAAAAAAAAGTTTTTTTATTTAAAAACTCATGTTTTTTTATAGCAGGATGGCTTTTATCATTTATGCTGAAAATATTTTTGCACGGATTGTTTTATGAAAGACTTTCTGCTTTTAATTTTTCTTTCTCTCTTTATTGTTTCCTGCGGCGAAATGAAGCAGCTGACTTCTTCCGGAGACTGCCAGTCTTTTGACATGACTTTTACCGATATTACAGCTACAGAAGCTGTTGCCCAGATGGGGAATGGCTGGAACCTGGGTAATACTCTTGAAGCTACAGGTGGAGAAACAGCATGGGGTGCACCGGTTACAACATATCAGATGATTCAGGGTGTAAAGGAATGCGGCTTTGACAGTGTAAGGGTTCCTGTTGCCTGGTATACAAACGGAGTAACTTCTGTAAGTAAAACTAATGGCAGTTATAAGATTTCTCAAAACTGGATTAACCGGGTTGATGAAATTGTTTCTTATGTTCTTGCCTGTGACATGTACTGCATTATTAACATTCACTGGGATGGTGGCTGGTGGTCTGATTTTTATTCAGATTCAGAAAGTAAAAGGGAAAAGGCTGCTGCCATTTATTCTTCCCTGTGGACTCAGATTGCAGAACATTATAAGGATTATCCTGAAAAACTTATTTTTGAAAATGCCAATGAAGAACTGGAAGGTGACAGCGACAGTGAATATGAAATATCAAATACAGATATAAACCAGTCTTTTGTAAATCTTATAAGGGCGTCCGGCGGAAATAACGATAAGCGTCTTCTTCTTATTGCAGGCATAAATACTGATATTAATAAAACCTGTGACAGTCGTTTTGTAATGCCTGAGGATACTGTAGAAAATCATCTTATGCTTTCTGTTCATTATTATACTCCCTGGACTTACTGCGGCCTGTGGGAAGATGCAGACTGGGGTAGTGTTCAGTGGGACTGGGGAAGTGAAGACGATTATGCCCTGATGGAAAGTCAGCTTGCTAAAATGGAAAAGTTTACCAGTGCAGGTGTCCCTGTTGTCTTTGGGGAATTTTCGGCCTGCGAAAGTGACAGTATTGCCCCTCATGTAAAGGAAGGCTGGAATTTGTTTTTACAGAGCTTTGTAGATATCTGCAGGAACAATGGATATATGTGTCCAATGGTCTGGGATATTCAGTGTTCCTATCCATGGTATGACAGGTATAAGTGCAGGTTTAATTCTTCTTATCCTGAACTTTATGAAATCTTTGCAAGACAAGAGTGAGTGGAAAAATGAAAAAAGTATTTTTATTGATGGTAACAGTTTTGCTTTCTGCGGGAATGCTTTATGCAAAAAGATCCAGTCAGAATAAAAATGCTGACTTTGATGATGTAAGGGTTAAAGAAAAAAAAGTATTAAAAGCAAAGGCTAAGATGCCTGATAATCCTGCAGGAAAATTTGTATCTCACCTTGGAGCCGGATGGAATCTTGGAAATACTCTTGATGCCTTTAATGATTCTGATTCTGCATACGGTCAGGGGCTTGAAAGTGAAAGCTGCTGGGGTCAGCCTGTAACTACAGTAGAAATGATTAGTGCCGTACATAAGGCAGGCTTTAATGTTATCAGGATTCCTGTTACCTGGCACAATCACATTCAGGATTCTTCTACAATGAAGATAGATAAAGAATGGATGGCCAGGGTAAAGGAAGTTGTGGACTATGCCATTGATGAAGGTATGTATGTAATTTTAAATACCCATCATGACAATATCAGTTATGAGACAAGTTACTGGAATGGAGATAAAAATAATATCCGTTCCTATGGTTATGACGCTGTTGCTTATGGTAAGAGAAAGATTAGCGGATACTGTCTTGATGAAAGGGCAAAGAGTGAATCCATTAGATTTCTGACAGAAGTATGGAAGCAGATTGCACTTGAATTTGCTGAATATGATGAACACTTGATTTTTGAATTGATGAATGAACCTAGACAGGTTGCAAGGGATCATGAGTGGTGGATGCCTTCAGATTGTGCTGAATGTAAAAAGGCAATGGCTCTTTTAACTGAATACGAAGAAGCTGCTTTAAAGGCAGTACGTTCTGTAAAAGGAAATGAAAAGCGTTTTGTAATGATTCCGGGAATGCAGGCCAGCGGAGAATACCTTAAGGATTTTAAATTCCCTCAGGATTTTATAGATGAGCAGAGACTTATACTTTCTGTTCATGCTTATTCACCTTATGGTTTTGCCATGTATGACGGCAGTGACCACAGGGCCTTTACATCTGAAGATGCTTCTTATCTTGATTCTTTTTTTGCTTCTATATACAGGGACTATGTTAAGGAAAAGAAAATCCCTGTAATTATAGGAGAGATGGGAGCTTCAAATAAGGGAAATCTTTCTGCAAGGTTAAAGTGGTTTGAATATTTTACTGCTTCTGCCTGGAAAAATTACGGAATGCCATGTCTTTTGTGGGACAACGGTGTTTATGCTATTCAGGAAAATGGCAGTGAACAGCATGGTTATTTTAGCCGTAAGAGACTGACCTGGTATTTTCCATCATTGATAAAGAAAATGTTAATGTGCAGCGGATGCATGCCTGGACAAATAAAACAGGATTTTGCAACCATGCCTTGATTTTTTTATACGGAGGTTATATGAAAAAAATTATCTGGTTAAAGGCTCTTCTTTTTGCTTTTATGACAGTGAGCCTTTTACTTCCTCTGTCATGTTCATCCGGAGATTCAGAAAGTTCTTCTGCTAATCAGGAAGAGGAAGTTAACGGCAATGAGGACGAAACTTCGGAGTATACAGTAACTTTTGTTTCTAATGGGGGCTCTTCTGTTTCAAGTCAGACTGTAAGTGAAGGTGAGTGTGCAAGTGAACCTTCTGCTCCATCAAGGGATAACTATGTTTTTAAAGGCTGGTATTCTGATGAAGCTCTTAGTGAAGTTTATGATTTTTCTCAAGGAATAAGTGCTGATATTACTCTTTATGCAGGATGGTATCTTGTAAGTGTTACTTGTGAAGATTCAACTGGCAGTGGTACTGATTCAATTATACTTGAATACAATGTAGAAATGGATGTAGATGCAGGGGACCTTATTGCAATTTCTGCCAGTGTAAGCGGGGCTTCCAATTTTAAGCAGATGGGAGTTCAGTCAAATCTGGATTCTTCTTACTGGGGACAGATATGGGCTGATTCAGGTATAAGTGACGGAGCTTCTTTTTCTGATGAAGTTACAGCAGGAGCTGCATCAACTTATGTTTATGTAAAATTTATTTTTCAGTCTGCCATTGATTCTTCTATTTCTTCTGAAGTTGAAGTTACAGGGCTTACCATTACAAATACTATAAAGCAGACTTCCGAAGATGAAACAGAGACAGAAATTGAATACGATGAAAATTTTACTTACACCTTTGATTCAAGTGACAGCGTTGATACTGCTACCCTTATGTCTTTTGCAGAAGCAATGAATGTTGGCTGGAATCTTGGTAATGCCCTGGATTCCTATTCATCAGGAGTAAGTTCAGAAACAGCCTGGGGTAATCCGGCAGTAACCCAGACTTTAATTACTGCTGTTGCAGAGGCTGGTTTTAAAACAATCCGTATTCCTGTAACCTGGCTGGGACACATAGGTTCTTCTCCGGATTATACAATTGATTCTACCTGGCTTGACCGTGTTTATGAAGTTGCAGGCTATGCAAAGAATGCCGGACTTAAAGCAATAATCAACATTCACCATGATGGAGCAGACAGTGCCTGGTGGCTTTCTATAAAAGATGCAGCGGGTGTTACTGTGTCCGGTTCTACCTATAATGCCGGAACTTATGATGAAGAAAAAGATACTCAGATAAAGGAAGAGCTTTATGCCCTCTGGTATCAGATTGCAAGTAAGTTTGCCGGTACGGAAGACTGGGTAATTTTTGAAACCATGAATGAAATCCATGACGGTGGATGGGGCTGGGGAGAAAACTACAGTAATTCTTCTACAAAACAGTATGACATCCTTAACAGCTGGAACCAGGTTTGTCTTTATGCAATCCGTAATGCAGGTGCTGCAAACTATGTTTCATGTCCGGGTTATGTTACAAATCCTTCTTTAACTATAAACAATTTTGTAAAACCAAATGATGTTCTTACAAATAAAATTATGGTTACCGTGCATTATTATGACCCTAATGACTTCTGTCTTAATGCTACAATTAATTACTGGGGCAGTGGTGCAAGCAGTCTTGGTTATGAGGTTTCTGACTATGGACAGGAAGAAGATATAGACAGTCTTTTCCAGTCATTAAAGGAAACTTATGTTGATAATAATATTCCTGTAATTATAGGAGAGTGTGGTGCAACATATCAGTCTGGTTATGAAAGTTACAGACAGGCTTATATGGAATACATGATTGATTCAGCTCATGATCACGGACTTGTTCCTATTGTATGGGATAATGGTGCTTCTGGTTCCGGGTCAGAAAATTCAGGGTTATTCAACAGGTCTACAGGAGAGATTTATTCTCATTGCACGGACCTTGTACCTGCAATAATTGCAGCTGCCCAGTAGAAAAATAGACTAAAAATTAAAGAAAAGACTAGAAATTTATCTGATTTTTTAGGCCGGTATATAGTGCTATCTTTGTAGCATGAAAATATGCCGGTCCTTTTTTTATCTGCCATTGATTATGTTAATTACTTCCTGTGCCAGTCTTAATTCATTTCCTCATAAGACAGCTGCTGACCTTGGTGACGGAATAAATATCGGTAACAGTCTTGATGTAATTACAGATGCTGACGGAAGCGGCAGTGATGAGACCTGCTGGGGTAATCCCGTAATAAGCAGGGACTATATAAAATTTTTAAAGAAGTCTGGATTTAAAACCATAAGGCTTCCTGTAACCTGGGCTGAACACATGGCCCTTACAGAAGATTATACAATCGATAAAAAATGGATGGACAGGGTTAGTGAAGTTGTTTCCTGGATTATCAGTGAAGATATGCATGTAATTATTAATCTTCATCACGACGGGGGAACAAGTAAAACAAGCTGGATTCAGAAAAAGGAAATCCCTTATGAAGTAAGGCTGGACCGTTATAAAAAAGTATGGACTCAGATTTGTGAAAACTTTAAGGACTACAGTCATAATCTTATTTTTGAAGCCATGAATGAAGTAGGCTTTGACGGCTGGACAGATGACAGCTACCATCAGCTTAATATTCTGAATCAGGCTTTTGTAGATATTGTAAGAAAGAGCGGCGGTAAAAATTCAGACAGATTAATTATGGTTTCCGGTTACTGGACTGATGTAGATGCAAGCTGCGATTCCCGTTTTAAGCTTCCTTCTGATTCTGTAAAGGACAGGCTTATGCTCAGCCTTCATTACTATACTCCAAGTGCCTTTACCATCAGCATGGATAAAAACAATGAATACTGGTATGCAGAAAAATGGGGTGATGAAAAAGATTTTGCTGAATTAAAATCTAAGTTTGAAAAGCTTAAGGAATTTTATATTGATAAGGGTATCCCTGTTGTAATAGGGGAATATGGCTGTATTGATTCAAAAGATTATGATTCTGTTATTCTCTGGCTTAAAAGTGTTAGAAAAATATGTCATGATTATGACGTAGTTCCTGTCCTCTGGGAAAATGGAAAGTACGTAAACAGAAAGGCACCTTTTGGATTTGGAAAAATCTATTCTCAGGTCCTTAACTAAAAAAAACGGAGAATTGAAAAAATGAATGAAAAAGAAATTGATGAACTTGTAAGTCAGCTGACCCTGGAAGAAAAAATTAAAATGATACATGGTGCAGGTCTTTTTAGAACTGAAGGAGTAAAAGAAAAAAATATTCCTCCCCTGTATTTTAGTGACGGACCTCTTGGTGTAAGAACTGAGTTTCCTGATGCCAGCTGGATTCCTTACGGCTATACTGATGATTTTGTAAGCTACCTGCCTTGTGGAACAGCACTTGCTTCTACCTGGAATCCTGATCTTGCATATAAGTGCGGATCTGTTCTTGGAGAAGAAGCCCGTGGTCGTGGTAAAGATATGATTCTTGGTCCTGGCATTAATATAATGCGCTCTCCTTTGTGCGGAAGAAATTTTGAATATATGAGCGAAGATCCTTACCTTGTTTCTAAAATTTGTGTTCCTTATATAAAGGGTGTTCAGGAAAACGATGTGTCTGTTTGTGTTAAACATTTTGCCCTGAACAATCAGGAGACTGAACGTCTTGAAGTAAATGTAGAAGTAAGTGACAGGGCCCTTTACGAAATTTATCTTCCTGCTTTTAAGGCTGCTATAGAAGAGGGAGATGCCTATGCCCTTATGTGTGCCTATAACCGCTGGGAAGGTTTGCATTGCAGTGCAAATAAAAGACTTCTTACACAGATATTAAAAAGTGACTGGCATTTTGACGGTGTAGTTGTCAGTGACTGGGGTGCTGTTCATGATGCTAAGTCAGCTGCAGAGGCCGGTCTTGATATAGATATGAATGTAACTTATTCCTTTGATGAATATTGTTTTGCCCAGCCCCTTCTTAAAGAAGTAAAAGCCGGCCATGTTTCTGAAAGTGTTATCGATGATAAGATAAAAAGAATTCTCAGACTTATGGATAAGGTTCATATTTTTTCTTCTTCAAGAAAAGAAGGAAGTTATAATAATCCTGAACATCAGGCCAGGGCTCTTGAAATTGCAAGGGAGTCAGTAATCCTTCTTAAAAATGATGAACTTAATGGTAAAAAAATTCTTCCACTTAATAAGGCTCAGATAAAAACAATTGCCGTAATAGGAGAAAATGCTGATGTACTTCAGTCCCATGCCGGAGGAAGTGCAGAAATAAAATCCCTTTACGAAATAACACCTCTTCTTGGTATTGCAATGGAAGCCGGTGGAAATATAAAGGTTAAATATGAAAAGGGTTACAGTCCGGATCCGGCTAAGTCAGAGGAGTTAAGGAATAAAGCCCTTAAGCTTGCCAGGGAATGTGATGCCGTTATCTATGTGGGAGGCTGTGCTCATTACAATCCAAAATTTCAGATGGGAACAAATGCCATTGGTGTTACAAAGGACGATGAACCTTGCCGCATAGACAGTGAAGGTTTTGACAGGGATGACATGACATTACCTTACGGTCAGGATGAACTTTTGTGCAGCCTTTTAAAAGAAAGACCTGATACTGTAACTGTAATTTTTAGTGGTAATGCAGTAGACATGACTAAGTGGATTGATTCTGCCTCTGCCCTGATTGCCACAACATATAACGGCATGGAAGGGGGAAGGGCTCTTGCAGAAGTTATCTTTGGAAAAACAAATCCTTCCGGAAAACTTTCCTATACAATTCCCCGTCAGCTTTTGGACTGTCCTGCTCATTGTCTTGGTGACTTTCCTGGAGACATTAAAGGAGATGTAAAGACCGTACATTATCGTGAAGATATTTTTATCGGTTACAGATATTTTGAAACTTATAAAAAAGATGTTCTCTTTCCATTTGGTCACGGACTTTCCTACACAAACTTTGAGTATTCAGACATGGAAGTAATTCCTGTGGACAGTGAGCGTTTTAAAATAATTCTTAACGTAGAAAATACAGGCTCCATGGCAGGAAAAGAAACTGTCGAGCTTTATATTTCTCCTCTTGCCCCTGCATGTCAGCGCAGCAGTATTGAACTTAAGGCCTTTAAGAAAGTTTTTCTTGAAGCAGGAGAAAGAAAACGAATTGTTCTTGAGTTAAGTAAAAAAGATTTCGCCCGTTTTGATTCTGATTATATGTGCTGGAAAACAGATGAAGGTGCCTATGAAATTATTGCAGCTTCTTCTGTAAGGGATAAGAGACTTGTAAAAGAAATATTCCTTGATGGTGAAGTATATGAAAAATAATGAACTGAAATTTTTTTCTCCTGCAGATGAATGGACCAGTGCCCTTCCTTTAGGAAACGGAAGGCTGGGCTGTATGGTATTTGGTGATCCTGTAAGAGAAAGAATACAGTTTAATGAAGACAGTCTCTGGAGTGGTATTCCCCAAAAAAAAGAAGAAGACATTTATTCAGAGGCTGTAAATAAAGTCAGGTCTTTAATTAATCAGGGACACTACAGTCAGGCCCAGAAAATTGCAGACCAAAAACTTCTTGGTCCCTGGAGCAGTTTTTATGAACCGGCAGGAGATATCTTTCTGGATTTTCCTGACAGTCATAAAAATTTTTCTGATTATTCAAGAAGCCTTGATTTAGAAAAGGCCTTGTGCAGTGTCAGCTATAAAGCAGATAATCTTTTATATACAAGAGAAATATTTACAAGTCATCCTGCTGATGCAATTATTATTAAACTTGACTGCAGTAAAGCTGCCGGTCTTAGTTTTAAAATCCGCCTTTCTTCATTATTAAAATATCAGCTTAATGTAAATGAAGATTCTTCTGATTCCGCTTATTTTATTTTAAGGGGAAAGGCTCCTGTAAGCGGTCCTAATACTTTTGGTCCTGATGAAGAGCCTGTGCTTTATGATGATGTAATGGGTATGAATTACACCTCTTGTCTAAGGGTAAAGGTTTACGGAAATGATGCTCATGTAAAAAAAGATCATGATAGTATTCTTGTAAATAAAGCAGACAGGGCAGAACTTTATTTAACTGCTGCAACTTCCTTTAATGGTTTTACCAGGGAAGCCGGGAGTCAGGGAAAGGACTGCGATTTACTTTGCAGGACAATGGATAAAAAAGTTTCTGCTTTTTCTTATGAAGAACTTTACCAGGAACATGTAAAGGATTTTTCTTCTTTATTTAATAAAGTTCAATTTGAACTTAAGGGAGAAAACAGTCAGCTGGCATTAAAAAAACTTTCAGATAAATCTTCTCCTGTTTTTTCAAGGGAACTGGCTCCTCTTTTCTTTAACTTTGGCCGCTATCTTTTAATTTCTTCTTCAAGACAGGGAAGTCAGCCTGCAAATCTTCAGGGAATCTGGAATCAGGATATTCGTCCTGCATGGAACTGCAATTATACAACAAACATAAATCTTGAGATGAATTACTGGCCTGCAGAAGTCTGTAACTTAAGTGAATGTCATCTTCCTCTTTTTGATTTAATAAAGGAACTTTCAGTAACAGGAAGGGATGTGGCAAAGTACAGGTGGAAGTGCCGGGGCTGGGCTGCAAACCACAATTGTGATTTATGGCGTAAGGCAAGTCCTGCTGGTGGAAGCAGTGAGTGGGCTTTATGGCCTTTAGGGGGAGCCTGGCTTTGCACTCATATATGGGAACATTACATTCACACAGGGGATATGGAATTTTTAAGAGACATGTATCCTGCCCTTAAAGGCTGTGTGGAATTTTTAATGGATTTTCTCCAGAAAGATAAAGACGGTTATCTTGTAACAAATCCTTCTATAAGTCCTGAAAATAATTTTATTGATCCGGAGACAAATAATAAGTGCTGCCTCTCCAGGGCAGGTACTATGGATATGTCCATCATCAGGGAAGTCTTTACCCAGTACAAAATAATTGCCGGTCTTTTAAATCTTGATGAAGACTTTGCAAAAGAGACAGAATCTGCAATAGAAAAACTTTTTCCTTATGGTCTTACAAAAGACGGAAGGTTAAGGGAATGGTGTGAAGATTTTAAAGAAGCAGAAGCAGGCCATAGACATGTGTCACATCTTTTTGGAATCTATCCCGGTCATCTTCTTTTTGAAAAGGGAGAAGAAAAATATAAGGCTGCTGCAGAAAAAAGTCTTCTTGAACGTTTGTCCAATGGCGGCGGTCATACAGGATGGAGCTGTGCCTGGACAGTATGTCTTTTTGCCAGATTTAAAAAAGCTGCAGAAGCAGAAAAATATCTGGATGTTCTTTTTAACAAACTGACTTATAAAAATCTTTTTAATGTATGTCCACCCTATCAGATTGACGGAAACTTTGGAGGTACGGCAGCCATAACGGAAATGCTGGTTCACAGTGGTTCCTTTTATGATGAAGAAAGCAGCTGTATTGAACTTTTACCCTGCCTTCCCCAGTCCTGGACCTGTGGCAGTATAAGGGGCTTAAAAGTAAGGGGAGCTTACATAATTGACATGGAATGGAGGGATTTAAAGCTTAAAAATGCCAGAATAAGGGCAAAAAAGGGCGGAAAAGTGAGAATATCTTACAATAACAGTGGAAAATTTTATAATTTTAACAAAGATGATGAGATATCATTGGATTCTTTTTTGGAATCATTATAAGATGTTAGAACTCTTAATATTATCTTAAGAAGTCAGGAGGAAAATATTATGAAATTCGGAAATTTTGATGATGCGTCACGTGAGTATGTTATTAATACTCCTCGCACACCATATCCGTGGATTAACTATCTTGGCAATGAAAAGTTTTTTTCATTGATTTCCAACACTGCAGGTGGATACGCTTTTTATACTGATGCCCGCCTTAGAAGAATTACCCGTTATCGTTACAATGATGTGCCCCTTGATACAAATGGACGTTATTTTTATATCAAGGATGAAGATACAATCTGGAATCCTGGATGGCAGCCTTGTAAGACAGAACTTGATTCTTATGAATGCCGCCATGGTTTTGGCTATACAAAAATCAATTCAGTAAAGAATAATCTTCGTGCAGAAGTTCTTTACATGGTTCCAAACGGTGTTAACTGCGAAGTAGAACTCGTTACCCTTAAGAACGAATCTTCAGCAGCTAAAAAGGTAAGCCTTGTTTCTTATGTTGAATGGTGTCTTTACAATGCACAGGATGACTGCACAAACTTCCAGCGCAATTATTCAACTGGTGAAGTAGAAATTGAAGGCAGTGCAATTTACCACAAGACAGAATACCGTGAACGCCGCAATCACTTCAGCTTCTACAGTGTAAATGTTCCTGTAGACGGATTTGATTCAGACAGGGAAAGCTTCCTTGGCCTTTACAACGGTTATGACAAGCCACAGTCAGTTGTAGAAGGAAAGAGCCGCAACTCTGTAGCAGACGGATGGTCTCCTGTTGCCAGCCATAGAATTAATGTTGAACTTAAAGCAGGTGAAGAAAAATCATTTGTATTTGTTTTAGGTTATGTAGAAAATCCTGAAGACAAAAAATGGAGTTCAGAAAAAGCTTCTGATAAACTCCTCCGCACAAATACAGCAAGCGGAATCATCAATAAGGAAAAGGCATACGAAATCCAGAAGCGCTTTGACTCAAAGGAAAAAGTTCTTGCTGAATATGAAACCCTTAGAAAATACTGGGATGCTACTCTTTCTAACTTTACCCTTAAAACTGGTGACGAAAAACTTGACCGCATGGCTTTGTGGAATCAGTATCAGTGTGTTGTTACATACAACTTTGCCCGCAGTGCTTCTTACTTTGAAAGCGGTATCGGCCGTGGCATCGGATTCCGTGATACTTCTCAGGATATGCTTGGTGCAGTTCATCAGCTTCCTAAAGAAAGAATTCGTGAACGTCTCTTTGACGTAGCTTCTACTCAGTTTGAAGACGGAAGTGCTTACCATCAGTTCCAGCCTCTTACAAAAAGAGGAAACGCTGACATCGGTTCTAACTTTAACGATGACCCTCTCTGGCTCGTTCTTGGTGTAGGCGGATATATCCGTGAGACAGGAGACAAGGACTTCCTTAACCAGCAGGTTCCTTTTGATAACAACGAAAAGAATACTGCAACAATGTTTGAACACCTTAAGAGATCATACAGATACATTACAACCCACAAGGGTCCACACGGTCTTCCATTAATCGGCCGTGCTGACTGGAATGACTGTCTTAACCTTAACTGTTTCTCTACAAACCCTAACGATTCTTTCCAGACTTGTACAAACAAGGAAGGTAAGAATGCAGAATCTGTAATGATTGCACAGATGTTTGTTTATGTTACACCTGATTACGCTGCAATGTGCCGCCTTCAGGGTGATGAAGCAGAAGCTAAGTTTGCAGAAGATGCAGCCCGCCAGATGGAAGAACAAATTTGTAAAACTGGCTGGGACGGTGAATGGTATATCCGTGCTTATGACGATGCAGGAAACAAAATCGGTTCAAAAGAATGTGAACACGGAAAGATTTATATTGAAACACAGGGCTTCGGAACAATGGCTAAAATCGGTAAAGATAAAGGCTATCCTGAAAAATCCCTGGACTCAGTTAAGAAGTACCTTGATTCACAGTACGGTATCGTAATTCTTTCTCCAGCTTATCAGGACTATCACGTAGAGCTGGGTGAAGTTTCTTCTTATCCACCTGGATACAAAGAAAACGGTGGTATTTTCTGCCACAACAATCCATGGGTAATCATTGGAGAAGTTGTAAATAATCGTGCAGATGATGCCTTTGCCCACTACAAGAAGATTGCTCCTGCTTATGTAGAAGAATTCAGTGAAATTCACAGAACAGAACCTTATGTATATTCACAGATGGTTGCCGGTAAGGAAGCCCGCCGCTTTGGAGAAGCAAAGAACAGCTGGCTTACAGGAACTGCTGCCTGGAACATGCTTGCTTTAAGTCAGTATATTGCAGGTATCCGTCCTTCATATGAAGGTCTTACAGTAGAACCTCGTCTTCCTTCTCACGTAAAAACTGCTGTAATTACAAGAAAATTCCGTGGTGTAGAATACATCATCAACGTAAAGAACAATAACAACACAGGAAGCGTAACTATTACTGCTGACGGTGCTGATGTTGACGGAACTCTTGTTAAAGTACAGCCTGGAAAAAATAAAGTCAGCCTTGAGGTAAGCGTAGGCTGAATCTAAGGAGAGTGCCATGCTGCATGAAACAATTGAACTTCCGGTTAACTACCGTGGAAAAATTGAGAACAATAATTTTGTTCCCTTTATTAAAACCTATATTCTTGAAAACTTTGAAGAATATTCAGCAGGAAGAAAACGTCCTCTGGTTTTAATATGTCCTGGTGGTGCATACGAGATGCTTTCTACAAGGGAAGGTGAGGCTGTTGCCTTAAAAATGAATTCCCTTGGTTTTCATGCAGTTACACTCTGGTATTCCCTTAAGCCCATGGAGTTTCCTGCAAGTCTTCTGGACTTATGTGAAGCAGTAAAATATGTCCGCTCTCATGCTGAAGAATGGAACGTTGATTCAGAAAAAATCATTGTTGCAGGCTTTAGCGCAGGGGGACATCTTGCTGCATCCCTTGGTGTTTACTGGAATAATCCTCTTATTCAGAAATACCTGCCTTACTCTGCTGCTGATGTAAAACCGGATGGTCTTATGCTTGCTTATCCTGTAATAACTTCCAATGAGTTTGCCCACAGGGATTCAATTAACAATGTAATTGGATGCTCTAAGGAATATTCCCAGGAAGATGTTAAGCTGGAAGACCATGTTACTCCAAAAGTTCCTCCGGTATTTATGTGGCATACTTATGAAGACGGTTGTGTTCCTGTAGAAAATTCCCTCTTGTTTGCAATGGCATGTAAAAAGAACAATGTTCCCCTTGAGTACCATGTATTCAGAAGGGGAGGTCACGGTCTTTCTCTTGCTACAAAAGAAACAACCTGGAATAACGGTACAAACCCTGCCGGTATTCAAAAAGAGTGTCAGGTATGGCCTGAATTATTTGCAGAATGGATGGAAAGTCTTTGAAGAACTGTATATTTACTTTAGTATTGATAGCATTCGTTTGTGTTGCAGCGGTTTTTTTAACCATAGGTTTTCCTGTCTGAATGCTGATATGAGATTTTAAAAATAAAGAGCCCTGAAAGATAAGTGTACTTCATTTTAAGTAAACTTCTTTTCAGGGCTTTTTTTATGTTTATTGAATATTTTACTTACGGTCTTCCATGTTAACGTAAGGACGTTCACCCTGTACATTTTTGTAAGCAGGACGGTAAATTCTTCTACCTGCTACGATTTCCTCTATACGGTGAGCGCTCCAGCCTGCAATACGGGCAATGGCAAAAAGAGGTGTAAAGAGTTCACGTGGAATATTAAGCATTGTATAAACGAAGCCTGAATAGAAGTCAACGTTTGTACAGATACGCTTTTTGTTTCCGTGAGTTTCGCAGATAATATCCGGAACTATGCGTTCAATTGTTTTATAAAGGTTAAATTCTTCCATGCAGCCTTTTTCTTTTGCAAGAAGTTCAGCCTTGTCACGAAGAAGCTTAGCCCTAGGGTCACTGATTGTATAAACAGCATGTCCCTGTCCGTAAATAAGTCCTGTGTGATCAAAAGCTTCTTTACGGCAGATTTTTCTAAGGTAATCAGCGATTTCTTTTTCGTTGCTCCAGTCCTTTACATGAGCCTTAATGTCATCCATCATTTCCATTACGCGGATATTAGCTCCACCATGACGGCGTCCTTTAAGGGAACCAAGGGCAGCTGCAATTGCCGAGTAAGTATCTGTATCTGCAGAAGAAACTACGTGGATAGTAAGGGAAGAGTTATTACCACCACCATGTTCTGCATGAAGAATCAGTGCCAGGTCAAGAAGTTCTGCTTCAAGACGGCTGTATTTTTTGTCGTTGCGGATAAGCTGAAGAAGGTTTTCTGCAATGCTGAGCTTTGGATCAGGATTGTGAATGTACATACTTTTTCCGTCAACATAGCGGCGTTTTGCCTGGTAAGCATAGGCAGCAAGGGAACTGAATCTTGAGATAAGTTCAACACACTGACGGAGAATATTAGCTACGTCACGGTTTTCTGGATCCGGATCAAAGGAATATGAAGCAAGTACACCGCTGGCAATCTTATTCATAATGTCAGCAGATGGAGCCTTCATAATAATGTCTTCCGTAAAGTTAGGAGGCAGTGATCTTATGGCACCCAGGTATGTTGTAAATTCTTCAAGCTGTTCTTTTGTTGGCAGTTCACCAAAGAGAAGAAGATAGGCACACTGTTCAAAGCCGAAGCTCTTGTTTTTTTCTGTATCACGTACAATGTCTTCCACGTTATAGCCGCGGTAAATAAGGCGTCCAGGAACAGCTTTTTTAGATCCATCCGGTTCAATTTCGTAACCTACAACGTCACCGATTCTGGTAAGGCCTACAAGAACACCACGACCATCTGCATAACGGAGACCGCTTTTAACGTCATATTTTTCATAAAGTGAAGGATCGATCTGATCGTCAAGCTGGGCAATCATTGTCAGTTTTTCTATGAACTTGTTGTCGTGGTTAATTTCATTTGCCATGGCATACCTCACTTTTGCATATTTATGCGAATCAATCTAGGAATATTTCTATAATTATACAAATTATGGAATAGTTATTCAATTAGTATACAGAAAATTGTATAAATATTTCTTTATATAACAAAAATCCAGCTTAAAATTTTACGTAAAAAGGCTGAAAGATGTAAAAAATATAAAAAATTGTAAAAAATTAAATAGGATTTGCTTTTATTTAAGACAAAAAAAATCCGGTCTTAAACACATAGGGTTAAAGCCGGATTCCTTATAGTAAAGGAGCTTTTTTACTGCTGCTTCCACTCTTCAATATATTCAAGCATATACTGCTGAATGTTCCTGAACCATTTTTCCTGAAAGCGGCAGGCTTTAACTCCTACATAGCGGAAGTGCCAGCATTCCCACATATAACCTGTGACATCTTCATATCCTTTTGGAAAAGAAAGGGACCATCCGTAGCGGGCTGCATTGTTGTATACCCACTGGCCCATTTTTGTGTCACCCCAGTCATCAGTAATGGAACCGAAGTCAACTGCTACTCCAAGCTGGTGCTGACTTGTACCAGGGCGGGCAGAGTAACGTTCTGCAAGTTCAACTCCATCCTGGGCAACATAACGGTTAAAAAGACCGGTCTGGTAAGTGTAAGAACGGTATGTAGAACTTACCATAAGTTTTATTCCGTCTGCCAGGGCTGCCTTAGACAGATTGCAGAGGGCATCATAAGCTTCTGACCTTAAGCTAAGGTCGTTGCGGCTTACGTTAAAAAGATTGTTCTGCTTTACCGGTATAAGTTCTGCAGGAACATAGTCTGAACCGATATTATGTTTTTTATCAATAAGGTAAAAAAGACTTACATCATCTTTTGAAAAAGTCTTTTCTTCTTTAAGGATTTCATTTAAGTCTGCAAGAAAGTCTTCTATCTGTTCATCATCTGCAAACTGAATGTCACCCTTAAAGCGGTCACTCATTTTGTCATAAACAGCCCTGGCTTTTGCAATGTCAGGGTTTATTTTTTTTTCTTCAGTAATTTTTTCAGAAGGTTTTTTTTCTTCTGAAACTGTTTTAGCGGAAGACTTTGTACATCCTCCAAAAAAATTGATGGCAAGAATTGATGCAGCAATACACAAACCGCGGCTACAATGCATCACTAACCTCCGTAACGGAATGAATTACGTTGAAGGTGTCCAGAAATCCGGTTTTTTCCAGGGAGTGGCGGGCTTCTGCAGAAGGGTTAAGGATAAATACCTTTGTACCGCATCCTTCGCCGTCATTATGGGCAGCGATTATTACTCCCAGACCTGTGGAATCAAGCTGGTATACCTGAGACATATCAAGTACAACGTTGGAGTCAAGTATATAACTGTAAACTTTTGTTTTCAATTCCGTAATAGTATAGGCATTTACAGCTCCGGAAAGTTCCAGAAGCATGTAGTAAGCTCCAACTTTTTCGTTAATGGCAAGCTGATCCATTATTTGCCTCCAAGATATTTAATTACAAGGATAGTAACATCATCATCAAGCTCTTTTGAGCTGAAGTGTACCAGGGAATCGTATGCAAACTGAGCCATTTTGTTAGCAGGATAACCTGAGTTTTCCATAAAGTTAGACTGAATGTTTGATTTTCCGTATACATCACCACGAAGGGAGCGGGATTCAATAAGACCGTCTGTACAGGCCATAATCATATCTCCCTCGGAAAGCTTAACTTTCTTTACCTTAATAAGGGGACCAATATCCTGAACAAAGCCAAGGATACGGCCGGCACCCTGGATTTCGATGATGTTGTTGTAGGCCTTTGTATACATAAAGAGGGCAGGGGCACCACAGTTAATGTAGTAAAGGGTATCAGAAGTAAAGTCTATAAGTCCGAAAGTTCCTGCAAAGAAGGAACCCTTTGGAAGGGATTCACGGATAAAGGTATTAACCTTTTCTACAAGAAGCTTAAAGTCTGTAGTTTCTGCAAGGAAGGTACGGATAATGGACTTAAGGATGACCATGTTCATGGAAGCTGCAATACCCTTACCGTTAAGGGCACCAATAATAAAGATGTAACGCTGGTCGTTAAGACGGATGATATCTACAAATTCACCACCAATGTTATGGGCAGGAACCATAAGGTAGCCTACGTCTGCCTTAGGATTCTTGATAAAGTCCATGTTTTCCTGAATGGAAGTAATAATCTGGTCTGACATGCGGATTTCGCGGTTTACAGTACCAATAAGGGCTTCGTTCATGATGTTCTTTACATAGTAGCCGACAACGAAAATGTTGGAATAGAACTTGTTAAGAACTTCATAGTCGTATGCTGAGTAAACGTTACCGTTACGTTTTTTACCTAAAGCAAGAACTGCGACAACCTGGCGTCCTTCATTAAGGATGATAAAGGCATCTGAATCTGTCTTTGTAAGAAGGTCAACTGCATAGGAACGGATGTTACTTACAGAAGAGTTCTGCATAAGCCATTCCCTGAATACTACAGGATGGTTCATGTTAAGAAGTGTATCAAATACCGAAGGATCTACCTTAAGGGTAATATTGTTTCCCTTTGAGCTGTATACTGTTTCAAGACCGTTTTCCGTACCGTTGTCAGTAAGAAGGGTAATGGAAGAAGAATCAAGGTATCTCTGGAAGGTTGTAAATACATGCTCAGTGATTGCCTGTGGTTCATCGTCGTAGTTAATGGAAGTAATGTCCTTTTCAAATTCAGAAGAATAGTTGTTGTCACGCAAAAAGTCTTTTGACTGAATGAGACGGTCAAGGTAGTACCAGAAGAAGGTGATAACAGAAATACCTGTAATGTAAAGAATCATAAAGAGAGGCAGGTTCTGTCTGTAAATGTCAGCCAGGGCTATAAATAAAAGTCCTCCTAAAGCTGCAGGAAGAAGGTACCTTACACCTACACGGGCAGCAGCTTTTAAAAGGCTTAATGGTGTCCAGAGAGTCTCAAGATTACTTCCGTAAGAGAAAAGAATAATCTGTGGCAGGAAGGTAAATGAGAAGAGGGACATAATAAGTGACTGATATTCACTTGCCCACTGAATGTAATACCAGGTAAGCCATGCCATAGGAATACCAATGATGGTAATGATACGCTTCTGTCTTAAAAGCCTTGAATCTGTATTTTCTGCCTTAATTGCAGCAAGAAGTACAAAGAAACATGGTATTGCGTAAATATAAAGCTTAGAAATAAGGTCAAACCAGGTGTAGTGGAAGGTACGTCTCATTGCACCGCGGAAAATAAATCCTGAACGGAAAATGAATTTTCTTTCGTTCATGCCAAGAGCCAGAATGGAACCTTTTGCAAGGAAAACCAGGTAGAAGGCAAGAATAAAAAGACCCCACTTAAAAAACTGCATTAATATGCTTGGACGCTTTTTGTTTGATCTAGGAAATCCTACTATATAAATTGCTGCAGAAACACTGTAGCAGGCAAAAAGCATAATTGTGATTCTTCCGGAAAACAGAGAAAGCTGGGAAGGACCCCAGAGACTGAGGGCAATCATAACAGCTGAAGAAAGGAAAACTATACTTAAAAAGAGAGTAAGGTTTACAAGATCAGTACTGTATTTTGTTACTTCAATTTTTTTATCAGTGCGGAATGCAAGCCTGATTGTAAATGCAAATGCAATTAAGTTCAGTAAAAGAAAAACCATATTATCTCTCCACCTTGGCAACCATCATAGTAAGGTCGTCCCTAAGTTTTGCTCCACCGTTGTAGCTGTGTATAAGGTTTACAACATCCTTGATAAAATCATCAGGTTTTTTGGCAGCACTGGCCTTGATTGTATCCTGATAGAGCTGGGTAGTACCAAGTTCTACACCGTCTTTATCCATTACTTCAGAAACACCGTCCGATGCCATAAGGATTACGTCACCACGGAAAAGCTTAAGTTCAGTTGGTTCAATGTCCGGAAGATCAATAATTCCGACAAGGGAACAGTTGGAAGTAAGAGGCTTAAGCTTGTAGCCTGTAGGTGATTTGGAAATAACTACCGGGTCAGACATGGAAGCGTTTACATAGCGGATAGACATTTTTTCCGTATCAACGATTCCGATGAAAACTACAGTATATTTATCCTGAAGTTTCATTCCCTTAATAGCCTTATCTACAGACTGAATTACACCACTGAGGTTTTCCTTGTTGGCAATGTTCTTTACAGTATTCATTACCAGACCCATGACCAGGGCTGCGGCAAGACCTTTACCTGATACGTCACCAAGCATGAGCAGGGTTTTTGTTTCAGAAATAGGAAGAACTGTATAGTAGTCACCGGAAACGTTTACCAGTGGTTTATAGTAGGCTGCAAGTGAAAGTTTTTTAATGTAAGGCATTGCAGGAGGAAGGAAGGATCTCTGGGTCTCTGCAAGCTGATTCCAGTCTTTTGAAAGTGAAGAAATTTCGGAAAGCTGTGAAATTGTCTTAATACGGCTCTGGAAGCGGCAGTATTCTTCGTAAAGACTCTTAAAAATAAAGTGGTCAAAGAGTTTTGTATAGCGGCAGAATATGTAAAGATGCTGTTTATTATGTACAAGAAGGAAGCCTCTTGCCTTTTTAGGACCTGATACTACACCAAAGTTAGGTCCAAGGAAGAAAATACCGTCTTTCCAGTCTACAGAGTAGTTACGTTCAAGTTTTGTGGTAATTTCGCTGGAACAGGTAAGCTTGTCCGGACTGTTGTAAAGGATATAGTTCTGTTCACGGTCAATATAAAGAACGGAACAGTCACCCTGTACTTCAAGTACCTGGGAAACGATTTCGTTAAATTCATCAAGGGAATAGCAGAAACGGAGTTTTTCTATAAAGTCAGAGAGAATTTCAGTCTCACCTTCTTCAAGAGAGCTTTTTGCAGCCTTTTTTGTAAGGTAAACGGCAGTTAAGCGGGAAGCTACGGTTACAACTCCAAAAGCGACTCCTACTGTAATAAGTGTTGCCAGTGGTGAATTTTTAGGTGAGTTTCTCCTTAAAGCCGGAATAACGCTGACTGCTGTAAAAGTAAAGAACGCAATTAATATGACGTTAGCAATAAAAACTGAAATTCGTCGTTTTGCCTGATACATTTCTGACCTCAAATCCTTAGTTTTTGTATGTAGAATTATACCATACTATCGGCAAAATGTATCAGATTATTGAGTAAAATAGTCCGGCCTTAAAAATATGGCTTTAAGACCGGCTGTTTTTTAACCCTGAAGTTTATCCAGAGGAATCTTTGAAGGTTCTGTTGAAGCTTTTTCGTAGCGGGCATAGGCTTCCATGGCAGCTTTCTGTTCAGAAGAAAGTTTTGTTGGAAGTTCAACGATAAGCTTAACGTAAAGGTCGCCTTTTTTACCGGAAGAACCGTAAGGAACACCTTCGTTTCTTATACGGAGCATTTTTCCGTTTGTAGTTCCGGAAGGTACTTTTATTGTTATTGAACGCTCATCAAGTCCCTTTATGGTAAGGTCTGTTCCAAGAATAGCCTGGGCTACCGTAACAGGTACTGCACAGTAAAGGTCATATTCGCTGCGTTCAAAGTAGCGGTCAGGCTGAACCTGTACCATTATGATAAGGTCTCCTGCTGATCCTCCGTTTGTACCTGCATCTCCCATACCGTGAATCATCTTGCGGCTTCCGTCATCAGTTCCTTCTGGAATGGAAACGGAAAGGGTAGTGGTTTTATTGTAAACACCACTTCCACGGCAGCTTGAACATGGCTTGTCTATAACAGTGCCCTTGCCTCCACAGGTAGGACAGGTCTGCTGAACGGAAAAGAATCCGCTGTTTCTTCTTATCTGACCTGCACCGCGACAGGTAGGACAGGTTTTTCTGCTTGAACCTGCAGCTCCACCAGTACCGTGACATTCAGGACAGGCTTCTTTATGGGTAAAGCGTATGTCTTTTTTACAACCGTAAACAGCTTCTTTTAATGTAAGGGTAAGGTTTACGCGGATGCTTGCTCCGTCATTATCATTACGGCGGCTTCTTGAACTGCCACCACCGAAGAAGCTTTCAAAAATATCGCTGAATCCGCCGGCTCCACCAAAAATGTCGCTGAAATCGTGGAAAGCGTGGGAATATCCCTGTCCGCCTCCTGCACCACCCATTCCGTCCAGTCCGGCAAAACCATACTGGTCATAAATCGGGCGTTTCTGTTCATCAGAGAGTACTTCGTAAGCTTCTGTTGCTTCCTTGAATTTTTCTTCTGCAGTTTTATCACCCGGATTTCTGTCAGGATGATATTTTACAGCAAGCTTGCGGTATGCTTTCTTGATTGTTTCTTTGTCTGCACTCTTATCGATTCCAAGAACTTCGTAATAATCACGTTTAGCGGCCATGATATTTCCCTAAAAATTAGTTTTAATCAGTTAAATGTATCAAAAAACAGCCCCCGCCGCAATTGACGGAGGCTGCATGAGCTTTATGACTCTAAGGAATTATTTTTCATCCTTAACTTCGTATTCAACATCATCAGCGTCAGCCTTGTTGAATCCTGAAGCACCTGCTCCAGCTGAACCAGCTCCGGCACCTGCACCTGGGTTTGGACCAGCACCTGCTCCTGCTCCCGGACCGGCACCCTGGGCACCACCGTTAGCAGCCTGCTGTTTGTAAAGTTCTTCTGCAATTTTGTAAGATGCCTGTTTAAGGGCTTCTGACTTAGCTTTGATAGCTTCAATGTCTTCTCCCTTAAGGGCTTCCTTAAGTTCGTTTACTGCAGCTTCTACCTTAGCCTTGTCATCTCCATTTACCTTGTCTCCAAGATCCTTAAGGGTCTTTTCTGTCTGGTAAACAAGAGAATCAGCTTCGTTGCGGGCATCAATTGATTCACGCTTCTTTTTGTCTGCATCAGCATTAGCTTCTGCATCTTTAACCATGCGGTTGATTTCGTCTTCGCTAAGGCCGGAAGAAGACTGAATCTGAATATGCTGTTCTTTTCCTGTACCCATGTCCTTTGCAGAAACATGAACGATACCGTTAGCATCAATATCGAATGTTACTTCGATCTGTGGAACTCCACGTGGTGCTGGTGGAATGTCTGTAAGGTCAAAGTTACCAAGTGTACGGTTCTGAGCTGCCATTTCACGTTCACCCTGGAGTACGTGGATGCTTACTGCAGTCTGGTTATCAGCAGCTGTAGAGAATACCTGGCTCTTTTTTGTAGGAATTGTAGTATTGCGGTTAATAAGACGGGTAAATACACCGCCCATTGTTTCAATACCAAGAGAAAGTGGAGTTACGTCAAGAAGAAGAACGTCCTTAACGTCTCCTGCAAGAACACCACCCTGTACGGCAGCTCCAATAGCAACTGCTTCATCAGGGTTAACTGCACGGCTTCCTTCCTTTCCGAAGATAGACTTTACGATTTCCTGAACTTTAGGCATACGGCTTGAACCACCAACGAGAAGAACTTCGTCGATTTTGTCAGCTGTGATTTCTGCATCGCGCATAGCCTTCTGACAAGGTTCGCGGGTTGCTTCAAAAAGATCGTCAGTCATCTGTTCAAACTGAGCACGTGTAATAGACTTCTGAAGGTGTTTTGGACCAGTTGAGTCTGCTGTAATGAACGGAAGGTTGATTTCTGCAGTTGTCTGGTTAGAAAGGCTGATTTTTGCATTTTCAGCTGCTTCACGAAGACGCTGCATAGCCATTGAGTCACCTGAAAGGTCGATTCCTGTATCTGCCTTAAACTGGTCAATAAGCCAGTTTACGATTCGGCGGTCCCAGTCGTCTCCACCAAGGTGAGTGTTACCGTTTGTTGATTTAACTTCAAATACACCGTCTCCAAGTTCAAGGATGGAAATATCGAATGTACCACCACCAAGGTCGTATACGGCGATTGTTTTTTCTGATTTCTGATCTTTGTTAAAACCAAAAGCAAGGGAAGCTGCTGTTGGTTCGTTAATGATGCGCTTTACATCAAGACCTGCAATTTTACCTGCATCTTTTGTTGCCTGACGCTGAGCATCGTTAAAGTAAGCTGGTACTGTAATAACAGCTTCTGTTACAGTTTCTCCAAGGTAGTCTTCTGCAGTTTTCTTCATCTTCTGAAGGATAAAGGCACTGATTTCCTGTGGAGAGTATTCCTTTTCTGCTCCGTTTTCCTGAACGCAAACACGAACATCTGCACCATGATCTTTAATTGCATAAGGAAGCTTTGTTGCTTCTCCTTCAAGTTCGTTAAATCTGTGTCCGATAAGACGTTTTACTGAGTAAACAGTGTTCTTTGGGTTAGTAACCATCTGGTTTTTAGCAGGAAGACCTGTAATTCTGTCTCCTTTTGATGTAAAACCAACGATAGATGGAGTTGTGCGTCCACCTTCTGAGTTCTGAATTACTACAGGTTCACCGTTTTCCATTACGGCTACACAAGAGTTTGTGGTTCCTAAGTCGATACCGATAATTTTTCCCATTTTATTTATCTCCTATTGCTTTTATTGTTAAAGTGTCCGTTGAAAATGCGGACATTATCTTATGCCTTTGGTTTAGTTACCATGACTTTTGCATGGCGGATAACCCTGTCCTTAAGCTTGTAACCCTTAAGGTAAACTGCTGCAAGCTTTTCTTCGTCTACGTCGCCTTCCTGCATGCCGATTGCCTCATGAATGTTAGGGTCAAAGGCATCTCCTACAGCGCCGTAAGAAACAAGGTTGTACTTGTTTTCAAGCATGCTTACCATGCTTTTGCTTATCATTGAAACACCATCAGCTATGGATTTTGGATCTGTAGCTGTTGCTGCTGCTTCTACCGTACGGTCAAAGTTGTCAAGGCTGTCCAGAAGGTCCTTGAGAAGGTTGGTGTTTGCAAAGTCAAATGCATCCTGTTTTTCCTGAATCATGCGCTTGCGGTAGTTTTCAAAATCTGCTGCACGGCGTAAAACCTGATCCTTAAGGTCTGCATTCTCTTTTTCCAGCTGGTCAACCTTGTTTTTAAGGACTGTAAGCTCGTCTTCAGGAACTTCTTCCTTCTGTTCTGCTGCTTCTTCAGTCTGTGTAGCTTCCTGCTGTTCATCCTGAGCCTGAGAAGTCTGTGTTTCTTCTTTAACTTCTTCCTGCTCTTTCTTTTCTTCGTTAGCCATTCTTTCGTATTTCCTTTGTTATTTGCTGAATAAGATAATAAAAAAAATCTTCTATCGTCAATAAATTTTCAAAAAAAATTGAATTTATGGCATATTTAGGGACTTTTTTCCTATTTTTTAAGGGTAAAAACTGCTAAATAAAATATTTGAGATGCCGATTTTAATAATATGGGAATGAATGATTTTTTCAGTTCAGTAGAACTTCTTCACAGATCAATGGATGTTGCCAGCCTGCGTTATCAGGTAACTGCAAATAATATTGCAAACAGCGAAACTCCTAACTACAAAAAGCAGTATGTAAACTTTGAAAGTGAACTTAAGAGGGCTTTTGAGTCAGAAGAGAACGCTAAGGCTAATCCTTTTAAGCTTACAACTACTGACCCCCTTCATTTTGGCACTCCTGAAGGAAAAAACTGGCTTGATGTTGAACCCCGCCGTGTAACTGACTGGAGTACATCCGTTAAGGCCAACGGTAACAATGTTGATGCAGAAGAAGAAGCAATGACACTTGTTCAGCTGCAGGAACAGTACCGCCTTATGACTCAGCTTACAAGCTTCCAGTTCAATCAGCTTGATATAGCCATGAGAAACAGCAAGTAATAATAGATAAAAGAGCAGAAGTGAGGATATAAAATGGGACTTTTTACCAGCATTAACATAGCAGCAACAGGAATGAGCGTTCAGCGTCTTAGAAGTGACGTGATTTCCAACAATATTGCCAATGCAACTACTACCCGTACTCAGGATGGAGGAGCATACCGCAAGCAGACTGTAATTGTTGAACCGATTGCAAAGGATAATCCTACCTGGAGAAGCTCTTTTCTTAACGAAGGCATGGATAATGGTCCTGGAAAAGGTGTCCGCGTAAGTAAAATCGTAAAGGACAGCGAAAAAGGCCGTCTTGTTTATGACCCGGGCCACCCTGATGCAATAAAGTCCGGTCCTCACAAGGGCTATGTTGAATATCCAAACGTTAATATTGTAAACGAAATGGTAAACATGATAGATGCCAACAGGGCTTACGAAGCCAACAGTTCGGTAATTCAGGGCAGCAAGGAAATGTTCAGTGCAGCTCTGGAAATAGCATCCCGTTAAGTATTGAGAGGGCGGCATTCTGGTGATAAACTAGGAGCATGAGAGGGGGTAGCTGGTGAATATTTCTTTTGACGTTAATCAGATGACAGCAACTAAGGTTGAGCATATTGGTGGTATAAACAGGGTTGCAGGTCAGAATAAAGTTGCAGAAGCAGGTGAAGTTTCTGGCCGTAAGGGGGCTTTTGAAACATATCTGCTGGATGCAGTAAGCAAGATGAATGAACAGCAGGTTCAGGTATCTTCACTTCAGAAACAGATTGTAACTGATCCTGACAGTGTGGATATTCATGACGTAACAATTGCCATGGCTAAGGCTCAGTCTTCCATGTCACTGGCAAAGACTGTTATTGACCGCATAGTAAGCGGCTGGACAGAGCTTTCACAGAACAGATAGTTTTTTTATATAAAGCAGCCGGGGGGAATGCAGACCTTCCGGCTTTTTTTTGTCATTACAGAGGCGGTTTAAGGTATGTAACAGAGCCTTTGCTGCCTGTAAAAATGGAGTGGTTCAGGTGTCGTATAATAGTAAGTTTTACTCTTTTCAAATTGGCCTGTACGTGATATATTTTCTATTATATAGATTCGTTCTCTGGAGGGGATGATGAACGAACGCTTCAAGCAGTTTATAGCGTCTTTAAGTGATAAATGGTCTAAGTGGACAAAAGTTCAAAAAGGAATTGCAATAGGAATCGTCCTTGCTGTTCTTGCAGCAGTGGTATGGCTTTTTGTTGGTTCTTCACGTCCTACAACTACAAGACTTTTTAATGCACCTGTAAATAGTGAGACTGAACGTAATAAGATTCTCATGCGTCTTTCTCAGGACAATGTTCAGGCTTACGTATCTTCTGACAATTATATTTCCGTAGATAACGAAAAAGTTGCAGCCCAGTACCGCAGCATCCTCATTGCAGAAAATCTTGAACCTAAGGGAATGAACCCTTATGACCTCTTTAACGAAACAAGCTGGTCCCGCAATGATTTTGATGACAAGGTTAAGTGGCAGCATTCCCGTGAGCTGGCAGTTGAACAGCACCTTAAGAGCTTAAGCGGTATCCGTGATGCCAGCGTAAGCCTTACCCTTCCTGATGACACCTATTTTAGTGATAACCAGAAGCCTGTAACAGCCAGTGTCGTACTTTATGCAGAAGGTTATAGTGATGCCCTTTCCAACAAGACTTCAGTCAAGGGTATTGAGCGTCTTATAGAAAAAAGTGTTGAAGGTCTTCTTGCAGAAAATATTTCCATTGTTGACGGTTCTACCAATAAAGAAATCAACAACTTTGAGGGAATGGAAGAGTCTGACCGTATTTCAAACATAGACAAGCAGCAGCGCCTTATTCAGGGGCTTGAAAATGAATACCGCAGCCGTATTCTTCAGCAGATTAAGCCTATCTTTAACAAGCGTGTTGATTATGTAAACATGAAGATAGAAATGGACATGTCAGAAAAGTCCTATACTGCAAAGGAATATGGTGGTGTTACCCTTAAGGAAGACAACCAGGATACTCCATACGATGACTCTGACGTAAGGGAAAAGGTTGCTATTTCTGAGATTTCCGTAACTGAATCCTTTACAGGTACGGGGCTTAACCCTGAAGGTCCTTCCGGTGTAGAAGGTCAGAATCCTGCAGTTTATGAAGATGCCAGCAATCTTATTGGTCAGCAGCAGAAAGAAAGTCATCAGACAAATTACGTACTTAACGAAAAAAATATAAACGCTAAAGAAAGTCCTATGATTCAGCGCCGCACTGTTTCTGTAAACATTGACGGTATCTGGAAGGAAATCCGTGATAAAGATGGTGAACTTGTAATAGAAGACGGTGCCATTAAACGTGAATACACTCCTATAGAAGAAGATGAACTTAAGGAAATCACAAGACTTGTTCAGGGTGCTATAGGATATGATGCCAAAAAAGGTGACATTGTAACGGTAACAAATATCGGTGTTGACCATTCTGAAGAATTTGAAAAGGCTGATGCAGCAGAACGTGCCCGCAAGCAGCGCAATAAGACAATCGTTCTTATCCTTGTTGGTGTAACAGTTGTTCTTGTAGCATTTATTCTCTTCAGGATTATTACCAGAGAAATTGAACGCCGCCGCCGTCTCCGTGAAGAAGAAGAAAGAAGACGCCAGCAGGAAGAAAGAGAGAAGGCACTTTGGGACGCAAAGGAACAGGGTATGGAAGTTACCATGTCTGTCGAAGAACGCAAACGTGCCGAACTTCAGGAAAATGCAGTTGCTATGGCAAAAGAGCATCCTGAAGATGTTGCAATGCTTATCCGTACATGGCTTATGGAGGAATAATCAATGGCTGATGATAAATCGATTAAACCTGCAGCTTCCAGTAAGAAGAAGGGCGGGATAAAAGACTATAAAAGCTTGACCGGCCGTCAGAAGGCTGCCATATTCCTTGTTGCTCTTGGAAGTGAAGTTTCTGCAGAAGTAATGAAACACCTTCGTGATGATGAAGTTGAACAGATTACTTTTGAAATTGCCCGTCTTGATACAATTGATGCAGATTTTAAGGATCAGGTTCTTGAAGAATTCCAGGAACTTATGCAGGCTCAGAACTTTATCACTACCGGTGGTATTGATTTTGCCCGCGAACTCCTTGAAAAATCCCTTGGTTCCCAGAAAGCCATTGATATTATTAACCGTCTTACATCAAGTCTTCAGGTTCGTCCTTTTGACTTTATCAGACGTACTGACCCGGCACACCTCCTTAACTTTGTTCAGCAGGAGTACCCTCAGACCATAGCCCTTATTCTGGCTTATCTGGACCCTCAGAAAGCAGCTACTATTTTGCAGAACCTTCCGGCAGAAATTCAGCCTGAAGTTTCCAAACGTCTTGCAACAATGGACCGTACATCTCCAGACGTTCTTCGTGAAGTAGAACGCGTTCTTGAGAAAAAGCTGTCTACCTTGTCCAGCGAAGATTATACTGCAGCCGGTGGTGTTGACTCCATCGTTGAAATCCTTAACCTTGTTGACCGTTCTTCTGAAAAGGCCATCATTGAAACCCTTGAAGAAGACGATCCAGAACTTGCAGAAGAAATCAAGAAACGCATGTTCGTATTCGAAGATATCGTTATGCTTGACGACCGTGCCATTCAGAAAGTTCTTCGTGAAGTTGACCAGCAGGAACTTGCCAAGGCCCTTAAGTCTGTTGATACGGAAGTTCAGGATAAAATCTTCCGTAACATGTCCAAGCGTGCCGCAAGTATGCTTAAAGAAGATATGGAATTCATGGGACCTGTACGCTTGAAGGACGTTGAAGAAAGCCAGCAGAAGATTGTAAGTGTAATCCGTCGTCTTGAAGACAGTGGTGAAGTTGTTATTGCCCGTGGTGGTGATGACGAAATGATTGTATAAAAAAGTAAGGACATATTATGGCACAAAGTGTATTCAGACCTAATCAGATAACAGCCAAAGAAGGCGAAATAATGCTCAAACTTACCAAGGAATTTTCCATGCCTGAGGAAGTTGAGGAAGTTGTTGAACCTGAATACACAGGCCCTACTGCTGATGACCTTAGAAGGGAAGCAGAGGCTTTTAAAAAGCAGTGGGAAGAAGAAAAAGCCCGTATGCTTGCCGATGCCCAGGCTCAGGCAGATCAGATTGTAAAAAATGCAGAAGAAGCAGCTTTTGAACAGGTAAAGCGTCAGTCAGACCAGGCTTCCATTATCAGAAACTCTGCTCAGGAAGAAGCAAAATCCATACTTGATAAGGCAAGACAGGAAGCTTCAGAGATTATAGACAAAGCTCACGCTCAGGAACAGGAAATTACCTCTCAGGCAGAAAAGGCCGGCTATAGTTCCGGTTCTGAATCAGGATATGCAGATGGTAAGGCAGAATCAGACCGTCTTGTTGCAGAAATGCACGGTATTATTGATGCAGTTCTTCAGCGCAGGCAGGAAATCCTTGATGGAACGGAACAGCAGATTGTTGACCTGGTAATCCTTATGACCCGTAAGGTTGTAAAGATTATGAGTGACAGCCAGAAAAGCGTTATTCTTTCTAATGTTGTTCAGGCACTTAAAAAGGTTAAGGGCCGCGGTGACGTTACCCTTAGAGTTAACCTTGCAGATATTAAACTTACAACTGAACATACTGCTGACTTTATCCGTGAAGTAGAAAACATTCAGAATATTCATATTGTGGAAGACAGTTCTGTAGAAAAGGGCGGCTGTATTGTAGAAACAGACTTTGGTGCTATCGATGCCCGTATTTCCAGCCAGCTTGGTGAACTTGAAACCCAGATTCTTAATATTGCACCTATTAAGACTGTCAGTAAGTCAGATGTTATTAATCCGGATGCATAGCCATGGAAAAATTCTTCACTAAATATACTAATATTGTGGAGCGCACTGAACCTATTAAATATACGGGAACAGTAACTTCCGTAAATTCCAGCTA
>NZ_JAILGZ010000033.1 GCF_024696245.1 Treponema sp. | reverse complement strand
GATACTCTTTTATACGATATCGGACGACAGTACTTTAAGAACAAGCAGGGTATGACAGCCAGACAGTATCTTGCAAGAGTAATTCATTTATCCAAAAATGATGAACTTATAGAAAAAGCCAGGCTTCTTTTAGGACAGATTTATATAAATGAAGAAGATTATGATTCAGCAAAAAAGGAATTTGATTCAATTCTTGAAAAAAATGAAAATTCTGCTGACGCACATTATGAACTTGGTGTATTATATGAAAAGCTTGGCGATTATGTTAAAGCCCGCTATGAGTGGCGTAAGTGCTGTAAAATACAGGTAAATCATCCAGGTGCAACTAAAAAGCTTCTTGAAGCAAAAAAATAAAAAAAGCAAACTCTGGGAGGAATATATAAATGGGTTTTTTTGATAATTTTACTACGGACATTGGAATTGACCTTGGAACATGTAACACTTTAATTTATGTTCGCGGTCAGGGAATCGTTATAGATGAACCTTCCGTAGTTGCAGTAGAAAAGGGAACAGGTAAAGTAGTAGCTGTTGGTTCAGAAGCTAAGCGCATGCTCTGGAAAACACCTACAAATATTGTAGCTATCAGGCCTCTTGCTGACGGTGTTATTTCTGACAGTATTTCTACAGAAAAAATGATTAAATACTTTATTTCAAAAGTAATTCCAAAGCGTCATCTTTTCAAATCAATCAGAATGAAAATCGGTATTCCATCCTGCATTACTCAGGTAGAAAGGGATGCTGTTATGGCAGCTGCTTTAAAAGCCGGTGCTAAAGAAGTAGAAGTTATTGAAGAAAGTCTTGCTGCTGCCATTGGTGCAGAAATTCCTATTTATGAACCTGCAGGTCACATGGTATGCGACATTGGTGGTGGTACAACAGAAGTTTCTGTTATTTCCCTTGGTGGTATGGTAGTTACAAGTTCCATCCGTGTTGGCGGAAACTCTTTTGACGAAGCAATCATTAAGCACATTAAAAATATTCATAATCTTATCATTGGACAGCAGATGGCAGAACGCCTTAAGGTAGAAATCGGAAATGCCATGGCAGACAAGACAAATGACAAGATGGAAGTTAAGGGTACAGATTCCATTACAGGTCTTCCTAGAAGAATTGAAGTTGACTCTGTAGAAGTAAGGGAAGCCCTTAAAGAACCAGTAAGCAAAATTGTTGAAGAAATAAAGAAGACTCTCTCAAGAACTCCTCCTGAACTTAATGCTGATATTGTTGAACGCGGTATCATTATGTCTGGTGGAAGTTCAATGCTTAAAAACCTAACAACCCTTATTTCTAAGGAAACAGGTGTTCCTGTAACAAGAGTAAAGAAACCTCTGGAATGTGTTGCAAGGGGAGCAGGTGAAGCCTTTGAACTCTTTAAGAACATGTCTTCTATAAGATCTGTTTACGACAACCTTAACAACTAAGTTATGAAAAAAAGTCCCTTTACTTTTCATCTCCCGGAAATACTGCTTATTGCTATGGTACTTTTTAGTGCCGTAATGCTGGGATTTTCTTCTGGAAAATTCATTGTGAGCTTTAATTCCGTGGGATTTACAGTTTTTTCTTCCCTTCAGAAAGGCCTTAACTCAGTAGTTTACTTTTTTACTGACAAAGTCGATGGCATTAAGGAAATTTCCAACCTTAAGCAGAAATATGCAAGACTTAAGGACAAGCTTGAAGATTACGAGCAGATTAAAAGGGTAAATACTGAATACGTTAAGGAAAACGAAAGACTTAAGTCCCTGCTGGATTTTAGGGATACAATTGAATATAAAAATATTCCTGCAAGAATTATAGGAAGGGATCCGGATGCCCTTTATTCCGGAATTACGATTAACAAAGGTGCCCGCCACGGTGTACGTAAGGGTATGAGTGTTATTGCGGTTCAAAATGGTGACAGGGGTATTGTTGGTAAAATTGTAACTGTTGGATATGGTACAAGTATTATCATGCCTGTCTACGATTCCCAGTGTCATATTTCTGTAAGGATTCAGAATACAAGGGACGTTGGTATTGTCTCAGGAACTGGTACCCAGGAAAAATATCTTAAGCTTAACTATATCAGAAAAAGACTTGTAGCTGATTTTCATACAGGTGATATTATTGTTACCAGCGGTGAAAACGGAAACTATCTTGCAGACATTCCTGTAGGTAGAATTTCAAACATTACTTCCCTGGATTATTCGTCTTCCCTGGATATTGATGTAGATCCTATTATTGATTTTGCAAGACTGGAACATGTTATAATCATAGACCTGACAGAAGCTGCGGAGAAAAAAACAAATGATTAAAACAATATCTGTAAGTTCACTGATTTTACTTTGTACTGCAATTCTTGAAGCTGCGGTTATTTCTAACCTGACTTTTCTTCCTTCTACACCTGACTTACTTATGCTCTGCGTATTGTTTTTTTCACTTCACAACGGAAAAATTGTTGGTGAAACCACAGGATTTGTATCAGGCCTTTTTCTTGACTTTTTAAGTTCAGCACCCTTTGGATTAAACTGTCTTTTTAGGACAACCCTGGGTTATCTTTCAGGACTTTTTGCAAAAACCCTTAATACAGAAGGTATTCTTGTCCCTGCCATGCTGGGATTAATTGCTTCTGTTTACAAAGGACTTTTTCTCCTTCTTCTTTCTTTCCTTTATCCTTCTAAAATTACAATCTATTCAATTTTTGATCTCAGTTCTCTTTTTGAAATTCTTATGAATATTGTATTTGCACCAATAGTATTTACTATCCTTAAATTCTTCAGAAATTCCATTATCGTTTCTCCGGAGACAAGATTATGATTTATGGAAGATACAGTGGCGGCAACAGTCCTAACAGGGATTTTAAAATTGCTGTCCTGACCCTGATAATTATATTCTCACTTTCTCTTTACGCTGTAAGGCTTTTTACAATTCAGGTAATTTCTGGAAAACAGTATCGTGAAGATACAGATAAAATCTCTACAGACTATGATGAACTTCCGGCACAGAGGGGTGAAATTTTTGACCGTAATAATAATGTTGCCCTTGTAATCAACACAGACTCATTTGCCGTTGAACTTACCACAGGAAACATTCCAAAAGGTTATTATGATACAGTTACTACAAAGCTTGCCCAGTATCTTGGCATATCAAAATCCAGTATTGATGAAAAAATAAAGGGCAGATATAACAGCTATGCCCCTGTTCAGGTTAAAAGAAATGTTCCCCTTAATATCATCAGTAATATTGCAGAAAATATTACTGACTTTCCAGGGGTAACATGGAAGAACAAGCCAAACAGAAACTATCTTGAAAGCGGTTCCATCAGCCATGTTCTTGGTTATGTTGGTACAATTACTGATGAAGAATTGAACCTTAACTATAATAAAGGTTATAAAGACGGAGACGTAATCGGTAAAACCGGTATAGAAAAACAGTATGACCTTATTTTAAAAGGTAAACCTGGACGGGTAAAAAGAATTGTCGACGCACAAAGAAGGGTTCTTAATTCCCTTACAGATATAGAAGCTCCAGAAAGCGGAAAAAAACTTGTACTTACAATTGATACAACAATTCAGCAGCTGGCAGAACAGGCTCTGGGAGAAAGGGTAGGTTCAATAGTAGTATTAAAACCTGCTACAGGAGAGATCCTTGCCATGGTTTCTTATCCTTACTATGACAACAATCTTTTTTCCAGCGATGATTCAAATCTGCTTTATAAAAAAACAACACAGATGCCAAACAACCCCTTCCTTAACAGGGCTGTAAATGCTGAGTATCCTCCGGCTTCTACATTCAAAATTATCATGACTACTGCACTTCTTAATGAAAATGCCTATCCGGAAGAAAAAACTATTTTGTGTCCCGGAAGTATTAATTACGGTAACCGCATATTCAGATGCCACGTATACCGCAGTGGTGGAAGACATGGTCCCCTTAATCTTAAAAATGCCCTTGCCCAGTCCTGTGACGTTTATTACTGGATAGCCGGACGTGACTATCTGGGAGTTGATACTATTGGCGAATATGCCCATGAATTTGGTCTTGGAGATTCCCTTCAGCTTGACCTTCCTGCAGATACTCAAAAAACAGGTTTAGTACCTTCACCAGCTTACCATGAACGTAAAACCCATAAAGAATGGCTGGGTGGTGATACCATGAATATGTCCATCGGTCAGGGAGATAACCTTGTAACTCCCCTTCATATTGCTGATATGATGGCTATGGTGTGCAATTCCGGAGTTATTTACAAACCTCATCTTCTTAAAGAAATAAGGGATCCTGTTACAGATGACATCATTCAGACAATTCAGCCTGAAGTTCTTAAAAAGGCAGACAACATTTCTCCTGAAGTATGGAAGAAGGTACAGGCCGACTTAAGATATGTAATTACAGATGGTACTCCACAGTATCCTCTTGCTAACAAAAGTGTACAGATTGCCGGAAAAACCGGTACAGGTGAAGACAGCAGCCTTCTTGCAGACCACTGGCACAGCTGGATGGTTACTTATGCTCCTTATAATGCAAAGCCAGAAGATCAGGTTGTCGTTTCAGTACTTGTTGATGGTGTAAACAAATGGGAATGGTGGGCACCTTACGCCTCCAATATAGTTCTTCAGGGAATATTCAATGATCAGACCTATGAAGAAGCAGTAGAATCACTTCCTAATGTAAAATATGAACTTACTTATGGAAGGAGCAGCAGCCGGGGTCGACAGGAATGACATTCAACTTTCTTAAAAAATATGATTTTCCTCTGATGATTTGTATTACAGTCCTTACTTTTTTTGGTATTCTCTTTATTTATTCTGCGGCTGTTACTTCTGAAGGTATAATAGAAAATAATGAATATATAAAACAGATTATCTGGTTTTCTACAGGACTTGTAATTTTATCAACAGTAACATTTATTGATTATAGAAAATATATAAAATTCATTCCTTATGTATATGCAGGAACAATACTTCTGCTTATTTTTACCTTTATTCTTGGAAAGAATACTAACGGTGCAACCAGCTGGTTTTCTTTTGGAAAGGTAAAAATTCAGCCTTCTGAATTTTCTAAAATTGTATACATACTTATGCTGGCTCATTTTCTTGATGTCTCAGAAAAAATAAATGAAAGAAAAAGATTTATTTACGCTGCAATCATAATGTTTGTTCCGATGGGCATTATCCTTATTCAGCCTGACATGGGTACAGCCAGTGTATTTCTGCCAATCTTCCTTTTTATGTGCTTTATGGCAGGAATTCCTTTACGCTATCTTTTTATGATTTTTTTTACCCTGGTGCTTACCCTGGTATTTACGGTTCTTCCAACCTGGGAAACTCAGATTGCCCGCAGGTCCATACCTGTAATTCACCTGCTTTCAAACAGGCGCTACCACATTCTTGTAACCCTGCTTTTTATTATTTTAACAATCATCTCTGCTTTGGGACGAATTCTCTTTAAGACAAATTATTACTACTGGCTTACATATTTTTTTGGTATCATAGCAATGGCTCTTTTCTTTTCTCTTGCAGGTTCTACAGTACTTAAGCCTTATCAGATTACCCGTCTTATTATATTTCTTAAACCGGAAGTTGATCCTGATAAAACAGGCTACCATCTTATTCAGTCTAAAAATGCTATTGGTTCCGGTGGTATTTTTGGTATGGGTTATCTTCAGGGAAAAATTACCCATCTTAAATTTCTTCCTGAAAAAAATACTGACTTTATCTTTAGTGTAATCTCTGAAGAATTCGGTTTTATTGCCGGGATAAGTATTTTTATTCTTTATCTTTTTATATTCCTTAGAATAATTTTGATTATGAAGCAGACATCAAATAATTATGCTACCTATATTTGCGCAGGTATACTTGGCATGATTTTTTATCACTTTATTGTTAACGTAGGAATGACAATCGGCATTATGCCTGTAACAGGTATTCCTCTGCCATTTCTTTCATACGGAGGTTCCGCTTTGTATACAAATATGATTGCCATGGGACTCCTTATGAGTATTCATTCCAGAAGGCTGGATTTTTAATCACATGAAACTAATTAAACCTCTTATTGATTTTGGAAGTGACCTTAACAGGGTTCAGTCTCCATCCCGCTATACAGGCGGAGAGTATGGTATCACTGTTAAGCCCCATGAAGACAATGACTCCTACTTTAATTTTGCTGTAGCTTTTCCTGATCTTTACGAAATAGCCATGTCCAATCTTGCAGTAAAAATTATTTACAACGGACTGAATGCTATTGAGGGAGTAAGATGCGAAAGAGTTTTTTCTCCTGATACAGATTTTGAACAGCTGCTTACAGAAAAAAATATTCCCCTTTATACACTGGAAACAGGCATGCCGCTTAAAGACTGCCAGATGATTGGTTTTTCCATTGGCTATGAACTGGGAATTACCCAGGTCCTTGCCATGCTGGAAAAGGGTGGTGTTGAACTTCTTGCTAAAGACAGAAAAAATGACTCTCCAATTGTAATTGCCGGTGGCTGCGGAGTAACAAATCCTGCACCCTTTGGTGATTTTTTTGATGCCGTATTTATTGGAGAAGCAGAAGACGGACTTTTTAAACTTGTTCAGGAATTAAAGGACCTTAAGCTTAAAGGGGCTGACAGAAGTGAAATGATAAATCACATAAAGACAAAATCCTTTATGTGGACAAAAGACAATACAATTTCTCACAAGGCAAGAAGAAGTGTTCAGGCAGATTTTGGTCTTGTACCATCTGTACCTGACTGGTATCCAATGCCTTCCGTAAAAACCGTTCAGGACCATGGTGTTGTAGAAATAATGCGCGGCTGTCCAAACGGCTGCCGCTTTTGCCATGCAGGTGTTTATTACAGACCATCAAGAGTAAAAAGCCTTAACCTTATTATTGACGAAATTGATCATCTTGTTTTTGACTGCGGCTACAGGGAAATCAGCCTGAACTCTTTAAGCTCCGCAGACTTTCCGGATGTAGGTGGTCTGCTGGATATACTTAACAAAAGATATGAAGGCTACAATGTATCGTTTCAGCTTCCATCATTAAAAGTAAACAGTATGTCCCTGGATATTCTGGAAAAGCTTTCTGTTGTAAGAAAAAGCGGATTAACCTTTGCTGTCGAAACTCCGGATGAAATGTGGCAGCTGAGCCTTAATAAAGAAGTTTATGCCCAGCATCTTGAATCAATTATTAAAGAAGCAAAATCCAGGGGCTGGAGCAGTGCAAAGTTTTACTTTATGATTGGTCTTCCCCTTGGAAAGTATTTTGGGGGAGAAGATACTAAAAGTGAAGAAGAAGAAATCTGTAACTTCCTTATTGATCTTCAGGCAAAAACAAGAATTCAGTGTAACGTAAATATCGGCGTATTTATTCCTAAGCCTCATACTGCATATCAATGGGTAAAGCAGATTACTATAGAAGAAGCCCAGAAAAAAATTGATTATGTTCATGAACATCTGCCAAGAGGTAAGTTTAAAATCGGCCGTCATAATTTTAATGCCACAATTCTTGAAGGCCTTTTAAGCAGGGGAGATGCAAGAGCCGGTAAAGTTATTCTTAGTGCCTATAAAAAAGGAGCAAGGCTTGATGCATGGGATGAACACCTTAAGGTAAACATGCCTTTGTGGGAAGAAGCAATGGCAGAATCAGGCTATGACGTAAAGGGATGGATTTACAGGGACTGGGATGAAAATGAAGTGCTGCCCTGGGATTCTGTAACTCTTGGTACATCAAAAGCTTTTTTTCAGAAGGAATGGCAGAAATCAAAAGACCATGTACTTACAAAAAAATGCAGCAGTGACTGTGACCATAAGTGCGGCATCTGCAACAGTAAGGAAAATGTAAAGGTTCACACTAAAGAAGAAGTGGAAAAAGTTTTAAATGCTTCACAAATTCCTCCTGTTAAAAAAAGTACCATTTATCCTGACTGCAATATTCCCGTTCTTTACAGGGTCATTGCTTACTTTACAAGAAGTAAGGGAGCTGAATATACTGCATATCTTGCTCAGGTAGAAATTTTCCACAAAGCTGTCTTAAGAAGTGCCCTGCCTTTTGTTTTTACAGCAGGCTTTAATCCTATTCCCCGTCTTGAATTTGCTACGGCAATGACTTTGGGAATTGAATCCCTGGAAGAAACAGCAACCTTCTATCTTCACGAAATGACAGACAGTCAGACCTTCATCGATAAAATGAATGAAAGCCTTCCTGAGGGTTTTAAAATTACTCAGGCTTATATCTTCCCGGTTACAAATCTCCGCAAAAGGGAAACTCTAGCCCAGGGTCTCTGGGGTGGGGAATACGAATATAAAGTAAAGGATGAATCCCTTCTTCCTTATTTTAAGTCTGATGAATTCAATTCATTTAAAGAAAAATATAATCAGGCTGAATTTAATTTTATAAGGGACAGACATTTTACCGCCAGACTTCCTGTAAGTGATAAAGCCTTTAGAACTTCGATGGAAGAGTTTACCGGTAAAAAATGGTACGAAATCTGTGATATTAAAAAGATTCATACCCTGGCTAAAAATATCATTACCGGATGGACAGCAGCTGATGAAGACAAATGGCGTAACGATAACAAAAACTTTGTAAAGGAAGAAGCTTCTGTTTCTTCAGGAGAAGTTATCAGCTTTATGAAGCTTTACCAGCAGATTGCAAAAATAAACCTCGACCTTATAAATAAAAGAAAAGACCTTACGGAAATCAGAAAGGAATTTTATAAAGAACATCCTGAAGTTAAGGAAAAACACAATCGAGAATAAGTCTCAAATATATTCTCCTAATTTATTCTCCATGGTATAAATACTGCATACTAAAGTTAGCTAAAACTAACTAAACCAAGGAGAATAACATGGCAACAAGAAGAGGCCCACGATTCAAGGAATGCAGGCGTTTAGGTGTAAATGTGTGCGGACATCCTAAAGCAATGAATCGCGCAAACGCACCGGCTTTTAAGAAAAAGCACAAGATCTCTGAATACGGACTTCAGCTTATCGAAAAGCAGAAGATTAAGGCGTATTATGGAATCCTTGAACGTCAGCTCAGACGTTACTACGCCCTTGCCCTTAAAAAGGAAGGCAAAACAGGTGAAGAACTTATCCGCATGCTTGAAACAAGACTTGATAATCTTGTATACAGGGCAGGATTTGCATCTTCTATCCGTATGGCCCGTCAGATGGTTACCCACAGACATTTCACAGTAAACGGTAAAAAAATCAACATTCCATCTTTTGGCGTTCCTGTTGGATCAGAAATCTGTCTTGTAGAAAAGGACAGAAAAAATCCTCAGTTTAAAAAATGCTTCCTTGAACTTAACAAGGCTCCCCTGGAATATCTTGAACGTAACGAAGAAAACTTCAGTGCAAAACTTGTTTCTTATCCTCAGCGTAACAAGATTCCTGTAGAAATCAATGACCAGCTGGTAGTTGAATTCTACTCAAAATAAAATCTAAATAAGAAGGTCTGATTATGAAAGTTTCAAATGCAAAACCAAGATATACATCATCAAAAGATACCCTTATGGGTTACAGGGAAATTGCATCCCTTCTTAAGCTCAGCAAAAAAGATGCTGTTGTGGACAGAAGACTCCTGAACGATTCTTTCCAGGATATGTGTGCTTATCTTGAAGTTGACCTTGAAGCTTCCTTCGATGTAAATACATTTCCATCAGACCTAAAAGAAGCACTGGTTGCTATCTTTGCCAGCAAGCATGCCCTTTATAAAAGTGCTGCAGATTTTACCAGCGGTTACGATATGGATGATGTAATAGAAGAAAAGTTTGAAAAAGGAATTCTTGACCCGGATGAATTTTTTGACAGATTTTCTACCATCCCTGCTGATGCTGAAGCAATTTTAGACAGGTACAAAAAGTTCAGTATGTCAAAATACAGACTTACAGAAGCAAGCTGATATTTAGATTTTAGAAGACCGGTTAATAAATGGGGTACACTTTACACTTTACCTCATAAAAGCCGGTCTTTTTTTTTTATTGAAGTCTTATTCAAACTCTGATAAAGTTGAAACACATTTATGGCTTCAACATTCGATTTATCTAAAATACTTGAAAACAATCCTGTTCTCTCATTAAAAAAGCAGATTGCCTATACTATTAAACTTACTATTCCTGGAATTATTGCCCAAATCAGTTCAATAATCATGCAGTATATTGACGCTTCTATGGCCGGCAAACTTGGTGCTGACGCTTCTGCAGCTATTGGACTTACAGCATCTTCTACCTGGGTACTGGGCAGTCTTTCAAATGCCCTTTGTCTTGGTTTTACAGTTCAGGTTTCTCACTCAACAGGTGCAGGAAATAAAAAAGAATCAAAAACAATTTTCTTTAATTCAATTTTGTGTACCCTGATTTTTTCTTTTTTTCTGGCCCTGCTGTCTGCAGTAATAAGCCCTTATCTTCCTTTCTGGCTTGGTTCAACTTCCAGAATAAATACTGATGCCACATGGTATTTTTTAATATTCGGATTGTCCACACCTCTTTTTATAACAGTCTATCTCATGAGCGGAATGCTTCAGTGCTCCGGCAATATGAAACTGCCTGCCATAATGAATGCCCTCATGTGCTTTATGGATGTTGCCTTTAACTGGCTTTTTATCTTTAAACTTAATCTTGGAGTAAAAGGGGCTGCCCTGGGCACAGCAGCATCTGCTTTTGTAACCGCTGCCGGTCTTTTTTACTATACTGTCTTTAAAAATGATTACCTTAAGCTGAAGTGCAGGGAAATATTGAAAACTAAATTTGCGGTAATTAAAAAGGCTGTAAAAATTGCCCTCCCTGTAGGTCTGGAAAGTACAGCCTTTACAGGCGCCCTTGTTGTTGTAGCAAGAATGATAGCTCCTTTAGGAAGTGCAGCTCTTGCAGCAAACTCATTTGCAACTACAGCAGAAGCCCTTTGTTACATGCCGGGCTATGGAGTTCAGGAATCAGCTATAACGCTTGTCGGACAAAGTACGGGAGCAAAAAGAGATGACCTGACTAAATCATTTTCTGTTATAACCCTTCTGTTAGGAATAGGTCTAATGAGTCTTGCTGCAGTTGTCATGTGGTTTGCCTGTCCTCTTGTTTTTTCTTTTTTAACACCTGACCAGGAAATTCAGGCTCTGTCTGTAAAAGTATTACGTATTGAACTTTTTTGTGAACCTTTTTATGCTGCAGCAATCGTAAGTTCAGGAGCTTTAAGAGGTAAGGGGGATACTTTTATTCCGGGCCTTATGTCTTTATTCAGTCTCTGGGTTGTAAGGCTTGGATTGTCTGCACTTCTTATTACAGATTACAAATTAACGGGAATATGGATAGCTATGACAGCAGAACTCTGCTTTAGGGGAATTATTCTTATGCTGAGGCTTTTCTGCTTTAAGAAAAAAGCAGGGTAATTTTACTTCCGGCAACCTGCTGTTTATTAAGTTGCCGTTCATACTATAAGCCCCAGAAGTTTTGCTTTCTCAAGAAGGTCGTGTCTGTCTTTAATATCGAGTTTTGAATAGAGTTCGGTTCGCTGATTGATGACTGTCTTTTTTTTGGCGCTCTGCTTGTTTTTAAGTTCAACTTCTTTTTACGAAAAACCTTTGCCATCATCTTTTATAATAAAGCGGAAGTCATCGATTCCGTCTACAAAACGGATTTCCACATTGCTCGCGTTTGCATGGCGGCTGATGTTGGAAAGCGCTTCCTGCAGGATCCGGATAAGTTCAATCTGAACATTTTCGCTTAAATGCTGAATTTTTGTTGAACCAATATAGACCTTTGTTGAAATGTTGTAGTTTGCTTCAAGCGTTACCGCCAGTTTTTTTACAATTTCTTCAAAGCTTTCGTTCAGGTTCAGGTGGGTGGTTCCAATCATATAGCGTACTTCGTTAAAAGCCTGCTGAGCATAAAACTTTGATTTTGAAATATCTTCTTTTTCAAGATAAAGCTTAAGTGCCGCAAGATCCTGAGCAACGCCGTCGTGAAGGTTGCGGCTGATTTTAGACTATTCTTCACTCATAACTTTAAGGCTGAATTTTGAGCATCTGGGAATCCAGTTCCGAAATCTTTTTGTTTGAGTAGGTCTTAAAATAAATGGAAAATCCAAAATTGATTATTGCCACATAGATGATGAGTAATTCAATTTTAAAAACATGCTTCAATGTTAAAGCAACACTTTTGCTCATGCGCCAAGTAAACATCAAAAGTCCCGTTTTTGTTTGGGAAATTTTCCCAAGAATTTTAGGAAATCGTCCCAAAGGAATTTTAGTGTGATGATGTAGAATCATCCAGCAGAGAAAATTATTAAATAATTTAGGAGATTCGAATGAATAAGATTTTGAAGATTTTAAGTATTTTAGTTATTGGTTTTGTGATGTTCTCTTGCAGCACACCTACAAATAATCCAGTAGAAGAGACACCTGCAGTTCCAACATATTCAGTTATTTTTACAACTACAGATCCTTATCTTCAGATTTATGTAGATTATTTAAATACTTTACCTGAATTTAAGAACCTTGAAGAAGGTGATGAAGTAATTCTTCTCAAACATTTATACACTAATAATAATGAAAGTGAGATTACAAAGGAAATTGTTGAAGATTCTAAATATAATGTGTTTTTCTATTATGATAGCAATCCCGG